>JANOKV010000168.1:0-14586 GCA_031419415.1 Hyphomicrobiales bacterium
AGAAGACCGTAAAGACTTCTTCATAGAGCGCGATGGCGTGAGGTTTGCGGGAACGCACCTCATCATCGACTTGTTTGGCGCCAAGCGTCTCGATGATCTCAAACACATCGAGAAGACGCTGAAGCGTTGTGTGGAAGTTGCAGGCGCGACGCTCCTTCATATCCACCTTCACCATTTCACGCCCAACGGCGGCGTGTCTGGTGTGGCGGTGCTGTCGGAGAGCCACATCTCGATCCACAGTTGGCCAGAGGCGGACTATGCCGCCCTGGATGTGTTCATGTGCGGCGACGCCAAGCCTCAGTTGGCGGTGCCGGTGCTGAAAGAGGCGTTCGGCGCTACCGACGTGGTGGTGAAGGAACATCTCCGAGGCGAGGAGCTCGAGCAGCTCCGCTGGCAAGCCGCCGCCGAGCGAAAAGCGCCCGTGCGGAAGCCCAAGGTTGAAAAAGAGCGCCGCGTCGTTGCGGCGTAACCGGATTATTTCCGGTCGATATGAGATCGCGCGTCCATCCCTGATGGGCGCGCGATTTCCATTCTAACCCCGCCACCTCCTTGAACTCGACCGACCGGCCCCCCACCTCCTGACCGCTCTGGTCTGAAATCATTTCGCCGAACGGTTCGGGGGACTGTAATTGCATGGATAGTCTGATCACCCTGGCCGCCGATCCCGCCAGTTGGGTCGCCTTGGCGTTCCTCATCCTGATGGAAGTCGTCCTGGGCATCGACAATCTCATCTTCATCGCCATTCTGACCAACCGCCTGCCAGAACATCAGCGCAAGTCCGCCCGCATCATCGGCATCGGCGGCGCTGTCGTCTTGCGATTGGCTCTGCTCGGCACGATCGCCTGGATCGTCAAGCTCACCTATCCCGTGGTGACGATCTTGGGCAACCAACTGTCTTGGCGCGATATCATTCTGATTGGCGGCGGCCTATTCCTCGTCTGGAAAGCGACCAAGGAAATTCATCATCGCTCCGATAAGAACGCCACGCCCGACATGTTCGATGGCATGAACCCGAGCATTGGCTACACCGCAGCGATTGCGCAAATCCTCATGCTGGATGTGGTTTTTTCGCTCGACAGCATCATCACGGCCGTGGGCATGACACCGCATGTGCCCATCATGGTCGTGGCCATGATCGTCACGGTCACGATCATGTTGTTTGCGGCCACGCCGCTGTCGAACTTCATCAACGAACACCCAGCCGTGATCATGCTCGCCCTGGCATTTTTGCTGATGATCGGCATGGTTCTAATTGCCGAAGGCTTGGGCACGAATGTCCCCAAGGGGTATCTCTACGCGGCCATGGCGTTCTCGGCATTCGTGGAGTGGCTCAATATGCGCGCTGGCAACCGGGCGGCGGCCAAAGCCGAGGCGGAAAAATAGCCTCGGCAGACGCGTATTCACTCGATATCCAATTTGGCTTACATTTCGACGCAGATGCGCACTCGACGAATAGGGAACTCGATGGCAACTGTTCTGGAGCACGACTCGGAGCAAGCTCGGATCGACAAAATCGGTCACGAAGCCGAGCGTTGGTTGGCCGTCCACGGGAATGCCTTCTCTGCGATGGAGCGCGGGACGACGGTCGTGATCGATATCGCGAGCGGCGACTACGTATCAGCAGTCGATTGGCATGACGCGCAGGAGTTGTTCGATCAACGCTTCGGTGAAGGTGTGCCGAGTTTCACATTCACGGTCGGCGAGCCCACCTTCGTCGGAGGTGGCTGTTGGCGCGCTTGATTGGATCGGTCGATGATCGTGGGCGCCCACTCGTTCGCCTTTCTGGCGAGCACGACGACCTGCTGCTTACTGTCGACACCGGGTTCAACGGCGACCTGTTCGTTTCCCGGTTCGGAGCGCAGATGCTCGGGCTGACACCGACGGGTCGCGCGACGGCCGTAGAACTCGGAGATGGCTCGACCGCATTCGTAGAGGCCGCCCGCATCACCCTCGTGTGGTTGGGCGAGAGCCGCCCTATTCGCGTCCTGGTCACGAACATCTGGAAACCGCCTGTAGACGATGTCGTCGGATTGCTCGGCACAGGATTGCTGTCCCCTCATCGTCTAGTGATCGACTTTACGGCCGGAACAGTCGATATCCTCACCGGCACTGATTGAAATCACGCCAACACACGAAAGCGCCCCCAACATGTCCACCCGCTGGATCGAAGAAACCTTCCACCCGCATTGGCGCGTGCGCCTCCAGGCCGACAAGGTGCTGCACGAGGTCAAGACCGAGCATCAGCATCTCGTCATCTTCGAGAACGCCACCTGGGGCCGGGTGTTGATGCTCGACGGCGTCTGTCAGCTCACGACGTCCGACGAGTTCGTCTACCACGAGATGATGGCGCACGTGCCGTTGATGGCCTTGTCCAAGCCCAAACGCGTGCTCGTCGTCGGTGGCGGCGACGGCGGCGTGATGCGCGAGGTCCTGAAGCACCCCACGATCGAAAAAGCGACTTTGTGCGAAATCGATCGCAGCGTCGTCGATTTGTCGCTCGAGCATTATCCCGAGATTGCCGGCGGCGCGCTCGATGATCCGCGCTGCGATCTCGTCATCGCCGACGGCTTGAAGTATGTCGCCGGCAGCAAAGAGAAGTTCGACGCCATCATCGTCGACAGCTCCGAGCCGATCGGGCCCTCCGCCGTGCTGCACACACCGGAGTTTTTCGCTGATTGCAAACGGGCGCTGAAGGACGGCGGCATTCTCGTCACGCAGAATGGATTGCCGTTTCTCTTTCCCGAACACCTCGCCGGTACGACACGGGCGTTCGCGACGCTGTTCAAGCACGTCGCACCCTACATGTGCACGCAGCCCTGCTACTTCGGCGGGCCGTTCGCCCTCAACTGGGCGTCAGACGACAAGGCCAATCGCGACATTTCCGAAAAGAAGCTCGGCCGCCGTCAAGAGAAACGCGGCATCACAACGCGCTACTGGACCCCGGCCGTCCACAACGCCGCTTTTGCACTCCCCGCCTACGCCCAGACCGTCGTGGATGGCGCAATTGCCGATGCCGCGAAAAAAGTTACGCGCAAGCCTAAACGCCGCGTGAAAAAACCCGTGAAACGCTTGCCCAAGGCCCGCACCACCCGCAGGCGGGCCTGACGCTGAGGCAGGTGTCTGGCCTTTGGCCTGACTCCATGGCGCGCGCTCTCCCTTCCCGGTTCCCGGAGGTCGCGTCCGGGGCGCGGCAATCCAGGATCGCGGTCAGTGGTATGGGACACCACGCCACCACTGCCCGATGGGGCACACGTGCCACCCTACTGGTCCGCTCGGCCCCATAATCCGGACCCTTTCATCAATGCGTGCGCTTTCGTCTTCGATCGGAAATCTTCGCGGTTGGCGGCGACATGGTTGCGCGGTGTTGGCTGGCGCGCTGTCAGTTCTGGCGATGGCGCCGTTTATTCTGTGGCCGGTGCTGTTTGTGACGTTGCCGGTTCTCGTCTGGCTGCTCGATGGAACGTGCGTTGCGCACGACCAGACATCGTCCGTCCCAGCGACCGCATCGCAACCCTCGTCCGCACTACGCCGCACGCAGCACCACCCCACCTTCCGCGCCGGGCTCATCGGTTGGTGGTTCGGGTTCGGTTACTTCGTGCCGGGCCTCTTCTGGATCGGCGAAGCCTTCCTCGTCGAAGCCGAGAAGTTCGCTGCACTCCTGCCGTTCGCTGTAACACTGCTGCCGGCGGGCCTGGCGCTCTTCTGGGGCGCGGCGACGGCGCTGGCCTCACGCGCGTGGTCGCCGGGCCTGCCGCGCATTCTCGCGCTGGCCTTGGCGCTGTCGGCCGCCGAGTGGCTGCGGGGCCACGTGTTCACCGGCTTTCCCTGGAACGTGCTGGGCTATGCCCTGACGTGGCCATTGCCGTTCATGCAGTCGGCATCCGTGCTCGGCATCTACGGCCTGACGCTGCTCACCGTGCTGGTTTTCGCCACCCCCCTCGTGCTTGCGAGCGACGTATCGGCTGGCCGCCTCGCTGCGCGCTGGTGGACAATCGGCATTGCGACCGCAGCCCTTCCCTTGCTCAGCCTCACCGTGCTCGGAGCCTGGCGACTTGACGCGGACGATGGACCGCCGCAAAGCGCAGTGCGCGTGCGCATCGTGCAACCGAGCATCCCCCAGCGCGAAAAGTGGCGCCCCGAAAACCAGCAGCGCATTTTCTCCGAGCACATCGCATTGTCGCGGCGCAACTCCGCAGGCGACGAGGATGGCGCGCAAGGCATCCACCTCATTGTCTGGCCGGAAGCCGCCATGCCGTTCCTTCCGCTGCAATCGCCAAGCGTTCTCGCCAGCATCGGCCGCATGCTGCCCGAGGGGTCCCATCTGCTGTCGGGCAGCCTTCGCCTCGAAGACGCGATCCCCGGCGCTCCGAGGGGCACGCCCGCCGCCCAACGTCGTGTCTTCAACAGCCTCATCGCCTTCGACAGTGCGGGGCAAGCCGCCGCCATCTACGACAAGATCCATCTGGTCCCTTTCGGCGAGTACCTGCCGATGCAAGCGCTGCTGGAAGCGGTTGGCCTCGAGCAGCTCTCCCGGATGCGCGGGGGGTTTGCAACCGGCCCCACACCGCGCCCGCTCATCGCCTTGGCCGGCTTGCCCAAGCTCGGGCCGCTCATCTGCTACGAGGCGATCTTTCCGCGCGCCATCGTGCAGGGCCGCGAACGGCCCGCCGCCCTCGTCAACGTCACCAACGACGGCTGGTTCGGCAATACGACGGGCCCACGCCAGCATCTCCATCAGACCCGCGTGCGCGCCGTCGAGGAAGGCCTGCCGATCCTGCGCGCCGCCAACAACGGCATCTCCGCCATCATCGACGCCAAGGGCCGCGTGCTGGCCCGCCTCGACCTCGATGCCAAAGGCAGCCTCGACGCCACACTTCCCGCGTCCCTCGAACCCCCGTTCTATGCGCGCTTTGGCGATCTGATTTTCTGGATTGCTTGGTTTGTGGGACTTGCCGCACTTTTTACGGTGCGACATTTCGGTTCCCCCCCGGCGCGCGCGCCGTAGGTGTCTGGCCTCTGGCCTGACACCGTTGGGGCTTGGGTTCTTGCGCACCATTGCCGCCACACCCCAAGCTCAGCCACCATATGTCGCAACCCTTGACCCCTTGGCCAAAAGTCTGCCAAGACACGCCGCAACCAACCGTCTTTTGCCTCATCAGGGGGTCCCCGTGGCGCGCAAGAATTTCCTGTTCACGAGTGAATCTGTTTCCGAAGGTCACCCCGACAAGGTCAGCGACCAAATCTCGGACGCGATCCTCGATGCGTTCCTCGAGAACGACATCAAGCTCGGCATCGCCGACAAGAGTTCGGTCAACACGCGGCTGGGCTGCGAGACGCTGGTCACGACCGACAAGGTCGTCATCGCCGGCGAGGGACGGGGCCAAGCGCCGCTGTTCAAGCTGTTCGACAGCCATCAGTTCACGGGCCACAAGGAAGCGCGCATCAACCGCGAGCTGATCACCGAAATCGCGCGCGGCGTCATCAAGGACATCGGCTACGATCAGGTGGGCTTTTCCTTCCACGGCGCAGACGTGGAAGTCCTGCTGCATGGCCAGTCGCCCGACATCGCCATGGGCGTCGACGAGCGCCAGGGCGAAGAAGGGGCCGGCGATCAGGGCATGATGTTCGGCTTCGCGTGCACCGAGAGCGAGGTGTACGAAAAGAATTCCTACATGCCGGCGCCGATCTATTTCTCCCACAAGATCCTGAAAGTTCTGTCCGACCAACGCCGCTCAGGCAAGCTGGGCGATCTACTGCCCGACGCCAAGAGCCAGGTGACCGTGCGCTATGAGGACGGCCGGGCCGTCGGCTGCGCCAAAGTCGTGGTGTCGACCCAGCACCAGAAAGCCAACGGCAAGGGCAAAGACTACACGCCCGAGATGGTGCGCGATCTGATCGGCGACGCCGTCGCTTCGGCTCTGCCCAAGGGCTGGATGCCCAAGAGCGGGTCCGACTTCCTGGTCAACCCGACCGGCAATTTCGTCGTCGGCGGACCGGATGGCGATTGCGGCCTCACCGGTCGCAAGATCATCGTGGACACGTACGGCGGTTATGCCCCCCACGGCGGCGGCGCCTTCTCGGGTAAGGACCCGACCAAGGTCGACCGGTCGGCCGCTTATGCCGCGCGCTACCTCGCCAAGAACGTCGTCGCCGCCGGCCTCGCCGAGCGCTGCATGATCCAGGTCGCTTATGCCATCGGGCGGCCCGAGCCGATGTCGCTCCTCGTCGACACGCAAGGCACCAGCCTGCACGGCGCGGAACTGGACGCGCGGCTCGAGGCCGTTCTGGCCGAGCTCTTTCCGCTGCGCCCCACCAACATCCGCCGCAAGCTCGACCTCAACAAGCCGATCTACAAGCGCACGGCGGCTTACGGCCACTTCGGCCGCGCCCCGGAAGCCGATGGCGGCTTTTCGTGGGAGCGCACGGATCTTGCTGCCGACATCAAGAAGGCGATTGGCGCGTAACACGATCGCCACGTCGGGTCGAACGAAGGTTGGGTGAAAGCCACCGGCCGCGACCCGACGGCTCTTGCCCTGCCGTGGATGTTGGGTCGCGCTGTGCCCGACCCAACGTTGCGAGCCGCCATTTACTCACCGATCGGCCCGTGCGACGCTCGACCCGCACGTGCCGGGTCGAGCCCCGCGCTGGCTTCACATGGAGGACATCATGTTTTCTCACGTCATGATCGGCGCCAAAGACATCGCCGCGTCGAAGAAGTTCTACGATGCCATCTTGGGTGCGCTCGGCGTTCCCGCTGGCACAGCCGATGACAAAGGGCGCGTCTTCTGGCGCACGAAAACGGGCGTCTTCGGCATCACGCCGCCGATCGATGGCAAGGCTGCCACCCACGCCAACGGCGGCACCATCGGCTTTGCCTGCGACAGCCCGGAAGTCGTGCAAGCCTGGCACGCGGCTGGCGTCGCCAACGGCGGCGCCGCAATCGAAGACCCACCCGGCGTGCGTCCCGGCGGCAAAATGGTCCTCGCCTATCTGCGCGATCCTTCCGGCAACAAACTCTGCGGCCTGCATCGCCTCTGAGGTGGCGCGCCGACGGGAAATCGAGAATTCAACGAGGGGCTGCTTAGCCCCTCGAGTCATTTCAGAGATGGCGCACGCGTGAGCCGACCCGACCCCGACGACATCATCGAGTTGCGCTCTTTCGGCCGTCGTCGCGGGCGCAAGCTGTCGGAGCGGCAGTCCGGTCTGCTCGAGACACTGCTACCGACGCTGCAACCTGAACTCGGCGCGCCCGCGCCCGAGCCCGTCGAAACTCTGTTCGGCCCCGACATCCGCGAGGTCTGGCTCGAGATCGGATTTGGCGGCGGCGAGCATTTGCTTTGGCAGGCCCGGCACAACGCGGACGTCGGCCTCATCGGATGCGAGCCGTTCGAAGAGGGCGTCGTCAAAGTTCTGACCGGCATCGAGGCCGACGGCCTCACCAATATTCGCCTCTGGCCTGACGATGCGCGCGCCGTGCTCCGCTGGCTGCCACCGGCCAGCATCGCGCGCGCCTTCGTGCTGTTTCCCGACCCCTGGCCGAAGAAGAAGCACCAGAAGCGCCGCCTCCTCTCCTCCGTCACGCTCGCCCTGATCGCGCGCGCCCTGAAGCCCGGCGGCACGCTGCGCATCGGGACCGACATTCCCGACTACGTCCGCACCATCTTCATGGGCGTGGCCCACGTTCCAGAACTGCGCTGGAGCGCTCGCCAAGCGTCCGACTGGCGCCTGCGACCCAGCGACTGGCCCGAAACCCGCTACGAGCAAAAAGCCCAACGCGAAGGCCGCACGAGCTGCTACTTCCAATTCGAACGGATGTAATCGACCCCACTGCTCCCCAGACACCGCGCGCACCACCTTCCACCCCTGTTTCCCGGAGGTCGCGTCCGTGGCGCGGTCATCCGGGAAACAGGGGGGCGAGTCACCGCTTGCGCGCGGGCTTGGGCAGTGCGCCGTAATAGAGCGCCAGCGCGCGAAGCTCATCATCGCTCAGGGACTGGGCCACGGAGGCCATCGCCTGGTTGGGTCGCGCGCCCGTGCGGTAATAATCCATCGTCTCGATGAAGGCGTCAGCGGGCCAGCCGGTGATCGACGGGATGCCGTTGTCCACCCCATCGATGCGATGACACGTGCTGCACTCGCGCGCCAAGTGGCGGCCCAGCGCCACGGCTTTGGCATCATCTGCCTCCGCCGAGTGCGTCCAAGCATCTGAAAGCCCCACCAAGACCAGGGTCATCGCCCATCCACGCCGCAAACCCAATTTCGCCATCGTCACGCCCCCCCCCTCCCCGAAATCCCGCCCCAAATCCCGTGAAAGCCGAATTTGGTACGCCTAGTTATCCCCGCCAGCGCGTATTGGCATAAACTGCCTGCAGCATTCGAGGCAATCCCGCCCCGACGCCGATAGCAGAGTAAACCGACGTTAATGCTACTCGTTCAATATCCGCCCATCGAGGGTTCGAGGAGAAGAGATCATGGCTGAGCTGATCTTTCTGGCGGTGAGCATCGCTGCCATTTTCAGGCTCGCCATGCGCCGGGCGCCGCTGTGGGCCTGGGCCCTGACCGGCGCCATCGCGATCCTCCTATGGCAGTCGGGCGGACTGACCCGGTTCCCGTCGCCGGACAGCTTCTGGCGCGTCATGATGTGGTGGCCGGTCGTGCTGCTTGCCGCCCTGTCTGTCCCCGCACTGCGCCGTCAGTTGCTGATCGAACCGGCATACGACGCCGTCCGCCGCATCCTCCCTAAAGTCTCCGATACCGAAGCTCAGGCCCTCGAGGCCGGCACCATCGGCTTCGACGCCGAACTGTTTTCCGGACGCCCCGACTGGGCCCGCTTGCGCGCTGTCCCGCCCGTCATTCTGACCGCCGAGGAGCAAGCCTTCCTCGACGGCCCGACCCACCAACTCTGCGGCATGATCGACGACTGGCAAGTGCGTCACACGCACAAACGCATTCCTGAAAACATCTGGGAGTTCGTCAAGACGAACGGCTTCCTCGGCATGCTGATCTCCAAGGCCCATGGCGGTCTGGGTTTTTCGGCCCAGGCCCAATCGCTGATCCTGGGTAAGATCGCTTCCCGGTCAGCCGATGTGGTGACGATCGTCATGGTTCCAAACTCGCTAGGCCCTGGCGAATTGATCGAGAAATACGGCACCGACGAACAAAAACACCACTACCTGCCGCGCCTCGCCAAGGGCCTCGAAGTGCCCTGCTTCTCACTGACCGGCCCCACCTCGGGCTCCGATGCCGCCACCATGCGTGATGTCGGTTATGTGACCCGTGGTCAGCACGAGGGCCGCGAAACGCTCGGCATTCGCCTGTCGTGGGACAAGCGCTACATCACGCTCGGACCGATTGCGACGCTCGTCGGGCTCGCCTTCTACCTGTTCGATCCCGACCGACTGCTCGGTAAAGCCGATGAACTCGGCATCACGCTGGCGCTCATTCCGGCCACCCACCCCGGTGTCAATATCGGTCGCCGCCATCTCCCCTCGGGCGCCGCCTTCCCCAACGGTCCCAACTGGGGCAAGGACGTTTTCATTCCCATCGATTGGGTGATCGGTGGCGAGAAAATGGCCGGCAACGGTTGGCGCATGCTGATGGAATGCCTCGCTGCGGGGCGCGCCATCTCGCTGCCCTCCTCGGGCGCTGCCGGCGCTAAGGCGATGTTGCGTTTTTCCACCGCCTACGGCCGCATCCGCCGCCAATTCGGCCTACCGATCTTGCGCATGGAAGGCCTCGAAGAACCCCTCGCACGGCTCGTTGAAACCGCTTACGTCAACGAAGCTGGTCGCGCCATCACGGCCGCCATGGTCAGTCGAGGCGAACGCCCGTCGGTCATTTCGGCCATCATGAAATATCAGTCGACCGAGCGTATGCGCAGCGCCGTCAACGACGCCATGGATCTGCACGGCGGTCGTGGCATTTGCGATGGCCCCACCAACTACCTGCAATCGGCCTACCAGATGGTCCCCGTGGGCATCACCGTCGAAGGCGCCAACATCCTCACCCGCTCGCTGATCACGTTTGCGCAGGGCGCGCTGCGCTCACATCCCTACCTCTACAAGGAAATCCAGGCCTGCCAGGACGCGGACCGCGAGCGCGGCCTCGACGCCTTCGACGCCGCCTTCAGCGGCCATATCGCGTTTTCGCTGTCGAATGGCTTCGGCGCCTTTTTCCACAACGTGACCGGCGGTCGCTTTGGCAATGCCCCCGATCAAGCCGGAACCTCGGCCGAATGGTATCGCCAGCTCTGGCGCACGTCCCACAGCTTCGCCTTCGTCGCGGACCTGATGGTGGCGTTGCTCGGCGGTGGCCTCAAAACCAAGCAGAAGCTCACCGGCCGCATGGCCGACGCGCTGTCCGAACTCTACCTGCTGGCCTGCGTCCTCAAGCGCTACGAGGACGACGGCCGCCCCGTAGCCGACCGCCCCATCGTCGAGATGTGCGCCCGCAACGGCCTGCACCGCTTCGAGGTAGCCCTATCCGGGGCCATCGACAATTTCCCCAACGTCGTGGTGCGCGGCCTGATGCGGGCTGTCGTTCTGCCGCTCGGCCGCCGCTTCAAGCCCGCCAGCGATCGCCTGGGCTCCACCTGTGTGCGTCTCGTCACGGAACCCGGCGCCGTGCGCGACCGGCTGACCCGCTACATCTACGTCTCCAAGGACCCCAACGACCCGACCGGTCTGCTGGAAGTCACCATGGAGAAGGTGATTGCTGCCGAGGAAGCGGAACGCAAACTCGAGCGCGCCATCCGGGCCGGAACCGTGCGCCGATACCACGGCAACGACTGGATCGGCGACGCGGCCGCCAAAGGCGTGCTGACCGAAGCAGAAGCGATCCAGCTTCGCGAAGTGGAAGCTCTGACGGAGCGCGTCATCGCCGTCGATCACTTCGACCCCGCCGAGGTCGAGCCCAACTACATGGCCGCTGGCCACAACGCCCAACCTGCGGCTGCGCGCGCGCGGCGAAGTCGCAGCAGTCAGCCGAAACCGGCGGAGGCGTAAGGGTAGGGATTTGCCTGCCACTATTGTGAGCAACCAACGTCCAACGAGGGGCAACGATGGAATTCCCGATCACGATCCGGTTCAAGATCCTCACACTCGCGCCCAAGCTCTACGTAACCGATGCGGCCGGACAATCGGTCGGCTTCGTGCGCCAGAAGCTCTTTGCGTTCCGCGAGGCGGTCACGGTATTCGCCGACGAAACCGAGGCGATCGAGCTCTACAAAATCAACGCCGACCGCATCATCGATTGGAGCGCCAACTACCATCTGACGAACGCCACTGGCCACGAGGTCGGCACCATCCGCCGTCGTGGCGCGCGTTCCCTCTGGCGCGCCAACTACGAGGTTTTCATCGGTGATCGGCAAATATTCGAGATTCGCGAGGCCAGCGCGCTCGTTCGGTTCCTCGACCTCGTGATCGGGGAAATCCCCCTCATCGGCCTCTTTACCGGCTACTTCTTGAACCCCGTCTACAACGTGACCAGATCCGATGAAGCCTTGGCTCTGAAGATCGTCAAGCATCGTTCCTTCCTCGAGAGCCGTTTCCTTGTCGAAAAGCTCGCCGACATCAGTCCCGAGGAGCAGGAATGCGTGCTTCTGAGCATCATGATGATGGTGTTACTCGAACGCCGGCGGGGATGATCGTCGATCCCGCGAACCTTGGATTGCGCCCATGACCCAAACTCTGACGTTGCCCCTTTTATCCGCGCTCGAAGACTGGCGCTTTTCGGTCGACGAGCAGGCCATCGCCTGGGCCATCTTCGATCGCAAAGGTGAAAGTCAAAACGCGCTCGGCCGCCGCCCTTTGGAGGAATTCGGCACCATCGTCGAAGCCGTCGAACAGGGCGCGCGCAACAAGACTATTCGCGGTCTGGGTATTTTGTCGGGCAAGGAAAAGGGCTTCATCGTCGGCGCCGACGTGCGCGAGTTCGACCAGCTTCGCACCGAAGCCGATGTCATTGCCGGCATCACGCCCGTGCTCGGCATGCTCGACCGGCTCGAAGCGCTGCCCGTGCCCGTCGTTTGCGGCATCCACGGCTTTTGCCTCGGCGGTGGCCTGGAGCTGGCGCTCGCCTGCCACTGGCGCATCGCCACGCGCGACGACGCGACGAGATTGGGTTTCCCCGAAGTTCGCCTCGGCATCTTCCCCGGCTTCAACGGCACGTGGCGCTCGATCCGCCAGTCTGGTCCCCTGTCGGCCATGCAAGTCATGCTCACCGGATCGATGATCCGGTCGGGCGCCGCACGCGGCATGAACCTCGTCGACGAACTCGTGACCGGTCCCGAAAACCTGCCCTGGGCCGTCCGCAAAGCCATCGAACGCAAGCGTCGCGCGCGCACCGCGCCGTGGTGGAAGGACATCTTGCGCCAATGGCCCGTTCGCGGCCTCCTTGCTTCCCGTATGCGCACCGAGGCCATGAAGAAGGCGCGGCCCGATCATTATCCGGCCCCCTATCGCCTCATCGATCTGTTCGAGAAGACGGCCGGTAACCTCGACACGATGAAGGCCGAGGAAACGCGCGCCTTCGCACCACTGATGGTCAGCGATGCCTCGAAAAATTTGCGTCGCGTGTTCCACCTATCGGAAATGCTGAAAGCGCAGGCGCCGAAAGATCTGCCGTTCAAACCGCTGCGCGTCCACGTGATCGGCGCGGGCGTCATGGGCGCCGACATCGCCGGCTGGTGCGTCGCATCCGGCATGGAAGTGTCCCTACAGGACATTTCCGAAGCGCAAATCGCCAAAGGCATCGCAGCGCAGGCCAAGCTCTTTGCTCGCCGCTTCCGCACGCGCGCCACGCGCGACGCCGCCAAGGCCCGTCTGATCGCCGACCCGCACGGGGCAAACATCGCACGCGCCGATGTCGTTATCGAGGCCATAAAAGAGGATGTGGCGCTGAAGCAGGCGCTCTTCAAAGGCCTCGAAGGCAAGCTCAAGCTCGGCGCGGTCATGGCCACGAACACGTCCTCGATCATGATCGAGGATATCGCCAGCGCGCTGACCGATCCCGGCCGCCTCGTCGGCATCCACTTCTTCAATCCGGTCGCACAGATGCCCCTCGTCGAGGTCATCCAAGGCCGCTCCAGCCGCGAAGACGACGTGCGCAAAGCCTGCGCCTTCGTCACGGCCATCGAGAAATTCCCGATCATCGTCGCGAGCTGCCCGGGCTTCCTCGTCAACCGCGTGCTCGCGCCTTACATGATGCAGGCCATGGCCCGCCTCGAGCAGGGTGACTCGCCGGAGCGCATCGACGAGGCGGCACGCATCTTCGGCATGCCGATGGGACCGATCGAACTCGCCGATACCGTCGGCCTCGATGTCTGCGCCCAAGTCGGCCAGATCCTGAAATTCTCCGGCGACGGCTCGCGCCTCGAACGCCTCGTGAAAGCCGGCAAGCTCGGCAAGAAATCCGGCGAAGGCTTCTACGTCTGGAAGGGCGACAAGCCGGTGAAATCGGACAAGCCCCACGATCGCACTGGCCTCGACCAACTGGGCCGCGATCTCGTCGCGCCTCTCATCGCCGAATGCGAACGCTGTCGCGACGATAAGATCGTCGAGAGCGCCGACCTCGTCGATGCCGGCGTCATCTTCGGCACCGGATTTGCGCCGTTCAGGGGTGGCCCGCTACATTACAAGGCGAGCTTGGGGTCGAACGACCCCGCCACGGACAGGTCACAACAGGCAGCGGCAGAATGAGCAGGACGGCCTCTTCGACTGACGAGGATCTTTCATGACCGAAGTCATCGACCAAAAGATGCGAGAACCCGTCACCAGTAGGGACGAGGTGCTTCAGCGTTTGCGAGATCATGAGGCGGACATTCGCCGTTTCTACGCAGAGAGCCTTTACGTGTTTGGCTCCGCCGCCCGAAACGAGCTGGGTCCCGACAGCGATATCGACGTGTTCATCGACTACGATCACGACGGGCCCTTCTCATTCGTCGAACTCATCCAAGCTGGCGAATATCTTCAATCTCTGCTTGGTCGCCGCGTGGATTTTACGACGCGCGATGGACTACACCCCAGGCTGCGTGATCACATCGAAAAATCGAGCATTCGGGTTTTCTGATGAACAACAAAAGCACGCGGTTCAGGCTCGAGGACATCCTCAAGGCGATCGACAACGCCCAATTCATCCTCGACTCGGCCGATTTCGCCGAATACCAGCGCGACATCGCTAAAAGGATGGGAGTCGAGCGCTGCATCGAAATCATCTCCGAGGCGAGCCGCCATGTTCCTCATGAATTGACGCAACGTCATCCTGAGATCCCATGGCCAGAAATCAGAGGCATAGGTAATATTCTTCGCCATCATTACCAGCATGTCTCCGATCTGATTATCTGGCGTGCCGCGCGCAAAAGCCTGCCGGAACTACGCATTGTCATCGCAGACTTCCTCGCAGAAAATCCCGATTGATGAGGTCGGAGTATCACACCGCGTCCCAATCCCTCCCCACCGGATCGCCCACCCCATGACCTCCTCTCTCCGCCGCGTCGCCATTGTCGGGAGCGTGCGTATCCCCTTCTGCCGCTCCAACACGCTTTATGCCGACCTGTCGAACCTCGAGATGATGACGGCTGCGCTCGAC
>JANOKV010000169.1:0-2202 GCA_031419415.1 Hyphomicrobiales bacterium
GACCACGAGATAGCAAAATCGTTCATCCTCGAACGGCACATCGGCGCCCTTGACGAGCCTGTGGTCACGCGACCGCGCGAGGCGCACCGAAAAATGGCACCAATCAGTTCCACTCATCGGGCAGGGCATTTCCCCCGGACACGGCGCGACGACCCGCGCTCCGGCCTCGATCAATTGGGTGCGGGCGGCGCGAAGGCGGGCAAAGCCCAAGGAGGTGCCCGGCTCGACCAACACGAGCGCGTCACTACAACTCTCGAACGCATGCAAAACGAGTTGGTCCGCCTGGCTTTCCGTGACCTCAACCAGCAGATAACTGGCGATGACGAGATCGGCCGCGCGCGCTGCAAACGTAAACCGCACGACGTCGGCGGATCGGGTATCGACCGTGACAGGCCCCGCGCCGACGCGAGGTCGTAACTCGGCGGCGAGGGTGCGAAATGCTGGATTGGATTCTACCTCGGTCACGGCAGAGATCGAGGCCCAGGTCTCGAGCGCTGCGAATGCCCCTGTGCCCGGTCCGGCCCCCAGGTCCAGGAGAGAGGTCGGCGTCATGCCCGGGAGGTGGGTGGCTGTTCGCATCAGCGCTTCCGCCACAGCCGCATAGGTCGCAGGCATCCGCACGACGGCATAGGCGAGGGCATCGAGCGGGTTTCGGATCACCGACTTGGATTTGCCGCCTGCGCGGTAGCGTTCCGAGATCGACGCCGCCCGCAGCGCCAAATCTGACCGCGAAACGCCCTCCAAGCGAGTGTCGAGCGCCGCGCGCACATGGGCCGGCAGCATCAGCGGACCTCGACAGTTGGCGCGTCGAGAGAACGATCGGTCGTCGAAGTCAATGTCGCGTCCAGCGGAGCCATCCAGCGCGTATTCCACCACATCCATTGTTCTGGCGCTTCGCGGATCCACGCCTCGAACGCGGTAAACATAGCCGTGGTCAATGCGCGGGCATCTTGTTCTTTGTCCGTCGTGCGTGGGACCTCGAGCGCGCGCATCTCGATGCGGAACCGACTGCCTGCGCCGATGCGCTTGCAGCATCCGACCCAAACGCGCGCGCCGACATGGCGGGCGATCATGGCCGGCGCCGTCGTGAAGCGCGCCTGCCCCCCCATGAACGCAATCGGCTCGCCGCGACGGTCGAAGTGATCGGACACGAAACCGATGCAGCCGCCCTTGCGCGCGATACTGATCAGCGCTCGTGCCGTGCGCTGGCCCGCGCGCGGATCGTCTTCGCTCTCGCCTTTGCCGAGTAGGCCCGCGGGATAGAGCGCGCGTCGCTGTTCGGCGAGCCACCGGTCGAGCAGGGGATTGTCGAGCGGCTTGTAAACGCCAGCAGGCGCGCGGCCAAACAGCATCAACGGCCAGATCGCCAATTCCCAGTTGCCCATGTGCAGCGTGCAACCAATCGATGGACCGGGTTCGCTCATGACGCGCTGCCAGTGGTCATGGTCTTGCAGCTCGATGCGATCGGGCTCAGCGATGATGCGATCGAGGATCAACGTCTCGGCAAAAATCCGGCCCATGTTGGCCCACATAGCGCGGGCGATGCGCCGCCGCTCAGCCGGCGTCTTATCCGGGAAGGCAATCTCCAGGTTGGTCAGCGCGCGCCGGTTCTGGCGCAGCAGCGGGCCGACTGTTCCCACCAGGCCCGCCCCCGTCGCCGTGACGGCGCGCATCGGGGCCACACGGGCAACGGCTGTCAGCGTGCGCAGCAGGGCGTATTCCAAGCGATGGCGAAGCGTAATCGTCGCGGTCGGCTCACTCGGCGCGTCCGGCTTATTCGTGCTCATGACCACCGCCGGTTCGACCACATCCACTGCTCGGGCACCTCCCGAATCCAGGCCTCGAACTCGCGCTGCATGGCCGCCGTGATCCATTTCACGTCCTCTCCCGCATTCGCCGTTCGGGGCACTTTCAGTTCCTTGATCTCGATGCGAAAGCGGCTCGCCGTGCCGACCCTCAAACACCGCGCGAGCCAAATGCGCGCACCAATGCGCCGCGCGATCATGGCTGGAATGGTGACCGATCGCGCTGGCTGGCCGAAGAAGGGAACGGGCAAACCGGTCTTGTCGTAGAGGTCGCAGACGACGCCGAGGCGACCGCCGTTACGCACGTAATCCATGATGAGGCGCGCGGTTTTCTGGCCTTCTTCGCGGTTGCCGTCGACTTTCCCTTTGCCAAGGAGGCCGCCTGGATAGAGATCGC
>JANOKV010000170.1:0-7209 GCA_031419415.1 Hyphomicrobiales bacterium
GCCGACGTCGATACCGACCGCTTGACCATTCTGGCCGAGCACCTGATCGACCTCGACGGCGCGAATGCCGACGCACTGAAAGCCGAACTCGAGGTGCAGGAAGGCGTATTGTCTTCGACCCGCGACGACGAGGCCCGCGCGATGGCTCAGTCGGCTATCGAACAGCTGCGGGCGTTGGGGGCCTGAGGTTCGGCGGTCGGCGCGCGGTCAACCGGCTTACGCCCACCATTTTCGGGGCAGTTGAAACCGGCCGGCCGCGTCCTCGATGACTTGCGCGGCACGGAACAATGTCGGCTCGTCGAACGGCTTACCGATGAGCTGCAGGCCCATAGGGGTGCCTTCACTCGAGAGGCCGGCAGGCACCGATATTCCAGGCAACCCCGCCATGTTCACCGTCACGGTGAAGATGTCCTCGAGATACATTGCGATCGGATCGCCCGATTTTTCGCCTTGCGCGAAGGCAGGGCTCGGCGTGGTCGGCGTCAGGATGACATCGACTGTGTTCCACGCCTCGTCGAAATCGTGCTTGATCAACGTGCGTACTTTCTGTGCTTTGAGGTAATAGGCGTCGTAGTATCCCGCCGAGAGCACGTAGGTGCCGATCAGCACGCGCCGGCGCACTTCTTTGCCGAAGCCTGCGGCCCGCGTCAGTTCGTACGTGTCGAGCAAGTCTCGGCCCGGAACGCGCAGGCCATAGCGCACACCGTCGTAGCGCGCGAGGTTCGAAGAACATTCGGCAGGGGCCACGATGTAGTAGGCCGGCAGCGCATACTTGGTGTGCGGCAGCGAGATGTCATGCACCGTGGCGCCTGCCGCCTTCAACCAGTCGATACCCTTCTGCCACGTGGCCTCGGCCTCCTTGGACATGCCATCGATACGGTATTCCTTCGGAATGCCGACCCGCAGGCCCTTCACACCGCGACCGACCTCGGCCTCGTAATCGGGCACCACAGCATCGACGCTTGTCGAGTCCTTGGGATCGTGACTGGCCATGTGGCGCAGCATGATAGCGGCGTCGCGCACCGTCTTGGCGATCGGTCCCGCCTGATCGAGTGAAGACGCAAAAGCAACAATGCCCCAGCGGGAGCACCGGCCGTACGTGGGCTTGATGCCGACGGTGCCGGTGATGGCGGCCGGCTGGCGGATGGAGCCGCCGGTGTCCGTCGCGGTCGCAGCCAGGCACAGGTCTGCCGCGACAGCCGCCGACGATCCGCCCGACGATCCGCCGGGGACGAGCTTGGCGTTGTCGATCGCGCCGTTACGGGTGCGCCGCCACGGGTTCACGACGGGTCCGAAACAGCTCGTCTCGTTGGACGAGCCCATCGCGAACTCGTCGCAGTTGAGCTTGCCCAGCATGACGGCGCCTGCATCCCAGAGGTTCTGGCCGACGGTCGATTCGTAGGTCGGTGTGAAGCCATCGAGAATGCGCGAGCAGGCGGTGGTGCGAATGCCGTTCGTGCAGAAGAGATCCTTATTGCCGAGCGGCAGGCCTTCGAGGGGGCGAGCAGCGCCCGATGCGATGCGTCGATCGCTCTCCCGGGCGTGCGCCAAGGCGTGCTCGGGAACGGGCAGAACGTAGGCGTTGAGATGCGGGTTGGCGGCCTCGATCGCTGCTAAGAACGCCGCCGTCAGCTCGACCGACGAGAACTGTTTGTCGCGCAACCCGTCTCGGGCCTCGGCAAGGGTGAGTTTTGTGAGATCGGTCACTACTCCACCACCTTCGGAACGACAAAGAAATGATCCTGCGCCTCGGGCGCGTTCTGCGTCACTGCATCGGCAATGCCGCCGTCGGTCACCACGTCAGGGCGCTGCTTGAGCGAGATCGGAACCACGCGGGTCATTGGCTCGACGCCCGTCGTATCCACGTCGTCGAGCAGCTTCACCCAGTCGAGAATGCCGGACAGTTCGGCCTCGAGGCCGCGAGCCTCTTCGGGCGTCACCTTGATGCGCGCGAGCCTGGCGATGCGCTTGACGGTCGCCTCGTCGACAACCACGGGGGAGCCTCCTCAGGGAACATTCGGGGGAGCGTCACGTTCTCCCGTCCTGATAGCGGGGCCAAGGGACCGGCGCAACCCGTCTGTCCTCGTCCCCAGCGTGCCTGCGCCCAATCGAGGAACCCACCATGACGATGACCAAAAGCAAATCGCCGGCGCCCGATGGGCTGCCCCTGAAAGAGACGAGTGACATCGTCGAACAGCTCCGCATTTCTCTGGCCGAGACGATCATCACGCAGATGAAGGCGCAGAACTTCCATTGGAATGTGACGGGCATGTCGTTTGGCTCCCTGCATGAGCTGTTCGAGAAAATATACAAAGATCACTTCAAAGCGACGGACCATCTGGCCGAACGGGTGCGCGCCTTGGGGGCGTCGGTCGATGGACGCTATGCAACATTTTTGGAAACCAGCGAGGTCGTCGAAACCAAGGGTCCGATGTCGGCCAAGCAGATGGTCGAGGCGATGGCTGCCGATCAGCGGATGCTGTCGTCCACCTTCAGGGAGCTGGCCGATATCGCCGATCAGCACGACGACTTGGTGACCAACGATATGGCGATCGACCGCGCAGGCACACACGACAAATTTGCCTGGATGCTGGCTGCCCACCTGGACGGGTGAAGGATCGAGCCGAGCCGTCGCGTGCGACATGCGCGGCGGCTCGATTCCGATAAAACTCCCCCGCCCCTTGCCGCGTCGGCGTCAGGCCACGAACGGCATTGATTGTTCGATATGAATTTTTGCAGCGACGCTCGATCGCTGGATGGCGCGCGTTAGCCCAGCGCTGCCACGGCTGATCCGGCCGCTTCGCTCGCCACCTGCCGGTGCTGCGATCCCTTTCGGCGCTCCCGCGACGTAGAGCCACCACGAAATCCATTGCGCCCCGCTCCGTCCGAGCGCTAGCTTGCGCTTGGCCTCGCACGGGGCCTTTCAACAAAAAACGCGGGCTGAGCCACTGCGCTCGGTAAACCGCCGTGGTCCACCGAACATATTTGGAGATGCGTGATGGCAAAGTCACCGAACGAGGGTAAAGGGAGCACGCTGACGACAACAGGCGGCAACCCCGTCGCCGACAATCAGAATTCGATTACGGCTGGCGCGCGCGGCCCCGTGCTGTTGCAGGACTACCAGCTCATCGAAAAGCTGGCTCACCAGAACCGCGAGCGTATTGCGGAGCGCGTCGTCCACGCAAAGGGTTGGGGCGCCTTCGGTACGTTGAGCATTACGGGCGACATTTCGAAATATACGCGTGCGAGCGCGCTGCAACCCGGCGCCAAAACCGACATGCTGCTTCGGTTCTCGACGGTGGCTGGGGAAGTCGGCGCTGCCGATGCCGAACGCGACGTGCGCGGGTTTGCCCTCAAATTCTATACGAAAGAAGGCAACTGGGACCTGGTAGGCAACAACACGCCCGTCTTCTTCGTGCGTGATCCGCTCATGTTCCCAGACTTCATCCGCACGCAAAAGCGCCACCCGCGCACCAATCTGCGCTCGCCGACGGCCATGTGGGATTTCTGGTCGCTTTCGCCGGAAAGCCTGCATCAGGTCACGACACTGTTTTCGGATCGTGGCTTGCCCGTCGCGCCGATGTATATGAACGGCTACGGCTCACACACCTACTCGTTCCTCAACGCCAAGAACGAGCGGTTCTGGGTGAAATTCCACTTCAAGACGATGCAGGGCCACAAGCACTACACCAACGCGGAAGCCGCGCAAGTGATCGGCCAGTCGCGCGAGTCCTACCAAGAGGAACTCTTTGGCGCGATCGAAGCCGGCAAGTTCCCCAAGTGGAAGGTGCAAGTCCAGATCATGCCGGAAGCCGACGCTGACAAGACGTCGTATAACCCCTTCGATCTGACGAAGGTTTGGCCGCACGGCGATTACAAGCCGATCGACATCGGCGTGATGGAGCTGAACCGCAACCCCGACAACTATTTCGCCGAGATCGAGCAGTCGGCATTCTCGCCATCCAACATCGTGCCTGGCATCAGTTTCTCGCCCGACAAGATGCTACAGGCTCGCGTCTTTGCTTATGCCGATGCGCATCGCCATCGCCTGGGCACGCACTACGAGGCGCTGCCGGTCAACGCGCCAAAATCCCCCGTCCATCACTATCACAAGGACGGATCGATGCGCTTCTTCCAGAACGATACGGGGAATGCCGACGCCTACTATGAACCCAATTCGTTCAGTGGCCCGGCCCAAGCCCCCCAGTATCGCGAGCCGCCGTTGAAGATTTCAGGCGACGCGGATCGCTGGAACCACCGCGACGGCAACGACGACTACGGCCAGCCGCGCGCGCTCTTCAATTTGTTCGATGCGGCACAAAAGAGCCGGCTCTATTCCAACATCGCGGCCGCGATGCAGGGTGTTCCGGACTTCATCGTCGAGCGGCAGTTGGGGCACTTTGCGAAGGTGCACGTCGATTACGCTGCCGGCGTGCAAAAGGCGCTGGCCGACGCGAAGGCGGGAAAGTGACACCAAGCGCGCCTACCACTGCGCAATAAAAAAAAGACGGCGAGCACACGTGCTCGCCGTCTTTTTTCTTGTCGGCGCACACTCGAGACAAAGCTCGAATACAGCGCGATTTCAGAGAAACTTCACAGCGCCGGTGCTGATGTCGTGCATGGCGGCGACGATGACGAGTTGTTTGTTCATGACCATTTCACGCAGAACATCGCTGCGCGACGACAGTCTCTTCGCGGCCAGGATTGCATTGGCGTCGGCAACGTTCTGCACCAGCTTGCTGTTCTTCGAGGTCTTATCGCCCTCGATGTGCTTGGACGCTTCGATCGCCGGCTTGAAATTCTCCAGCATCTTGGTCAAGCGACCGAGCTTCGCGCCGTCGACGGCACCCTTGATCGCTCCACACTCGGTGTGGCCCAAAACGACGATGGCTTTGGCGCCGGCGACCTTTGTCGCAAATTCCAAACTGCCGATAATGTCGTCATTGACGAAATTTCCGGCCACGCGAGCGGCGAAAATGTCGCCGATATTCCGGTCGAACACCAGCTCAGGCGGCACGCGGCTGTCGATGCAACCGACGATGACGGCAAAGGGAGATTGGCCGGTGGCGGTCGACCGCACCTGCGCCATCGGGTCGCAATTGATGAGTTTCCCGGAGATGAAACGCTCGTTGCCCGCTTTCAGCAGTTCGATCGCCTGTGCGGGAGTGGTGGCTTTCTGGCGTACGGACGTGAATACCGAGCATGCGTCCTGAGCGTTGGCTGACGTTGCGGCCACGGAAACTGCGGCGGCGGAAGCGAAGAACGTGCGGCGTGAATACATGAGTTTGTTCCCTTGGATGAGTCTGCGCCCTTCGAGAAACACCGAATGAGTTAAGTAAATTTAAAAAAAAATGGGTCGCAAACACACGTTTCGGGTTATTTTTTTGCTTTGAAAACAATGTTGCAATATTTCACATTAACCTTGAAAAATTCTACTTCACTCTGGTGGATGAGCGCACCAGATGGCCAACCGCTAGCAGATACATCGTGGCTCTCCAACTGTGTCTTCGCGATGGTTTGGCCTGTCGCCTCCCCTTTCGTCGGATATGATCATGTCAATCAGAGCAGCCGTTCAACAGATTGGAACCGCGCATGTCCGATGTCGTCACCTACCAATCGAAGGACGGCGTGGCCGTCATCACCATCAACCGGCCCGAGCGCATGAACCGGCTCGATCAGGCCGTAGTAGATGGGCTGCACACGGCTTGGGCTCGTTTGATGGCGAGCGACAGTGATCGCGTGGCGGTGCTGACAGGGGCCGGTGAAAAAGCGTTCTGTGCAGGCGCAGACCTACAAAATCCACCTGCTGCGCTTTATCCTGGCATTCCGGGCGTCGGGGTCGGGGTCGACAAGCCGATCGTGGCTGCGGTAGCCGGCTGGTGCGTCGGGGGCGGCATGGTGCTGACGACCATGTGTGATGTGATGGTCGTCGCCGATAACGCGAAGTTCAGCTATCCGGAGGTGAAAGTCGGGTTTTCGGGTGGGCTGATTACCAATCTAGTGACGCGCATTCCGCACAAGATCGCGATGGAATTGCTGATGCTGGGCGAGGCGATCGACGCCCGGCGCGCCTACGAGGTGGGTTACGCCAACAAGGTCGTGCCGGTCGCGGACCTCGAGGCGACGGCGATGGACTGGGCCCGGCGCATGGCTGCCATGGCGCCGCTGCCGATGCGAGCACTGAAGCGCTGGACCAACGAAACGCTGCCTAAAGGGCCCACTGAAATCGGCAACATCGCCCGCGCCCGCGTCGACGAGATCGACAATTCGTCGGATTGGATCGAGGGCCGCAACGCGTTCATCGAAAAGCGCGCGCCCCGCTTCACGGGGCGTTGACGGCGCCAACACGGTGCGACGAGACTGCGCTCAGCCAGCGACGCCGACGGCGCCGGCCGCTTCCAGCACCGTGATTTCTGCGGCCGAATATCCTGCAGCCGTCAAGACGGCGGTCGTGTCGGCGCCAGCCTCACGCGGGGCGGCACCGAGTTCGGGCGCGGAGCGCGAGAAACGGGGCGCAGGCGCAGGCTGCTGAACGCCTTCGCGCGTTACGAACGCCTTGCGTTGCGCATTGTGGGGATGAGCCGCAACCTCGCTGATCGACAGCACGGGGGCATAGCAAGCGTCGCTGCCGTCGAACACCGTGTCCCACTCGTCGCGGGTGCGCGACTTGAAGATCGCGGTGAAGCGCGCTTTCAGAACCGGCCAACCGTCGCGATCGTGCTGTGTCGGCAGCTTTTCACTGGTCAAAGCCAAACGCTCGAGTAGATCGGCATAAAAGCGGGCTTCGATGGAACCGATGGAGACCCACTTCCCATCGGAAGTTTCATAGACGTTGTACCAGGGCGCTCCAGAGTCGAGCATGTTGGTGCCGCGTTCCTCGCGCCAAATACCTTCCGACCACATGCCGTGCACCATCGACATCAGGCTTGCCGACCCATCGACCATCGCCGCATCGACGACTTGGCCCTTGCCCGACCGCTTCGCTTCCAGAATTGCGCACACGACGCCGAACGCCAAGTACATGCCGCCGCCGCCATAGTCGCCAACGAGATTGAGGGGATGGAGGGGAGCCTCGCCTTCCCGACCCAGATGGTTCAGCACGCCGGCGAGCGCGATGTAATTGATGTCGTGTCCGGCGCGGGCCGCCATCGGACCTTCCTGGCCAAACCCCGTCATGCGACCGAAGACCAAGCGCGGATTGATCGCGGC
>JANOKV010000171.1:0-1717 GCA_031419415.1 Hyphomicrobiales bacterium
CCGGTCGCTTTCGGGGGTGGAGCGTGAATGGCCGCTGCAACCGCAAAACGACGTGATTGACCCAAGTGAGACATTGAGGGGCATGGCGACGTGACGTGACGGTCGATCCCCTGCGCGTTGCAAAGATAGCTGTCAACGCAGCACCGTCGTCATCCGATCAGCGCGCGTGACAGAGAGATGGTGGCACTATACCCGGCAGCGGACACTTGGTTTGGCACGCGCCGCATTGGCTAGGTCAGGTGAGACCGAGTCGATCGTCGCAGTTGCCAGACACCGACCGTGGCCGACTTGACGTGACGGGCTAATTTCGACCGTCACCAATCAAGCGCGACGGGCATGATCGTTCCGCCGCTCGTGCATATGACAGACGACAGTCGGGGGCAGCCAGGTACGGCTGAGGTCGGCTCCAAGTCGCTCATTGCATGCTCGTGATACCAGGTTGCTCTGCCCCCATCGGGGTGCATCTGCTCGAGGCATGACGCGCGTAGACCATTGGCGAGACATGGCTCGGCGCCGGCAGCAGAGATCGCGGATAGGTGCAATTTAAGATAATAGGTTACGTCAGACGTCGCATCGTTTTTAAACGGATGACTGATATTGGTTTTCAGATGAGAGCGGCCGGCCTGAGCCGTCGGTGAGTGGTTGCTACAACATCGAGCCATGAACATGCGATCTAGTAATTTCATACAATTGACCAGGCAGGCCAGCGATGCCCCGACCAGGATTTTGAACGCCTCCGAAGACAGCGCCAAGAAGCTCCTGGCCCTGGAGCTGCACCTTTCAACGGCAACAAAACTCTTGCGCGGCTGGCTGTGGGAGACCGACGCAGAACATCGTTTCACCTTTATGAGTGACAGCGTCGCGGAGTTCGCCGGCAAGCCTCCCGAATGGCACTATGGCAAGACACGACAAGAGCTCGGAAACTATTCCAGCGATGATGCCGATTCTCGTCTTCTCGCCGAGCAACTCACAGCGCGCGAGCCGCTCGGTCCTTTCGAGGTTCGCCGTTTCCAGAACGGAACGATGATTTGGATGCGGACGATGGGCCTTCCGCGGTTCGATGCCGATGGTCATTTCCTGGGCTATCAGGGCATCGCATACAATGTGACCGAAGAGGTGAATACGCGGTTGATTAGCACTCAGCTCGAGGCCGACTTGGCCGCCAGTCACCGATTGCTGACGTCGACCATCGAAGCCTTTCCTTGTGCTCTGTGCATCGTCGACCGAAGCAGCCGGCTGGCTTTCGCGAACAACAAATTCTATGAGACGCACGAGCTTTCGATCGATAAATTTCCAATTGGAACTGAGCTCATCGTAGTTCGCCAATACCTGATCGAAAGAGGCGAATATGCCGAGGGCGATGTTCGTGTGCTCATTGACGCCGATGTCGCCTCCGCTCAGCGGCGTGAAAAACACACATATGAGCGCACACGACCGAATGGCCGCCGCCTGCAGGTCATGGGCGCGCCGCTGGCCGATGGCGGCTACGTCGTCGTTTTCATCGATATCTCGGAGCGGACCGAGCAGTTGGCGAAGCTCGGACTTCTCACAGCGGAATTGCGGGAGAAGAACGAGCAGGTCCGCATTGCCGCGGATGCCGCCGACCGAGCCAACGCCGCGAAATCGGAATTCCTGGCAACGATGAGCCACGAAATCCGAACGCCGCTGACTGGCATCATGGGCATGATGGGTCTGCTGCTGGGCACGCAACTCGATA
>JANOKV010000172.1:0-16125 GCA_031419415.1 Hyphomicrobiales bacterium
TCCACCGTCGGTATCGCGGTCGCCGGTCTTCTCGCTGTAGCGCAACGAATAGTCGAGTGTTACGCCATCGACGATGCGCACGCCGCCTTTGCCGATGACGGTTTTGAGTTGCGCGCCATCATCCTCGAACCCGAACGGCGCAACGTTGAATCCCGTGGAATGGCGGGCGTGATAAGAGAAAGCGCCCCACGCCTTTTCGTTTCCACCGGATGCCGAGACTGCGTGGTCGAACGTTCCGAATGAGCCGGCTTCGGCGCGCGCGGTGAGTTGCAAGGGGCCGCGTCCCGTTTTCGTGACGATATTGACGACGCCGCCCAGCGCATTCGATCCGTAGAGGCCGCTCTGGGACCCGCGTATCACCTCGATGCGCTCGATCGAGTCCGTCGAGAGGTCGGAAAAGTCGAACGCGCCGTTGTTGGTGTCGTTGGCGACGACGCCATCGATGAGCACCAGCGTGTGGTTGGCTTCTGCGCCGCGAATGCGCACTTGCGTCTGCGCGGCAGGACCGCCGTTACGGCCGACATGGACGCCGGGCAGGCTACGCAAGGCGTCGGCTGCGTGCCGCACCTGTTGGTTGCGCAATTCCGCTCCGGTGACGACGGTGACGGACGAGCCAACGGAACTCGTCGTGTCGGGCGAGCCGCCTTGTGAATTCGGCACAGCGCCGTCGCCACCCGCTGTCTCGACAGGCGCCGCAGTCGACGATGGTCCACTCGATGGGCGTCGTGCCGGCGGTGTCAGTGTGGCGCCTTCGACAACGATCCCGGGCAGTGTCGTTTGGGCGTGCAGTGGCGCTGTGTGGGTGAAGGTCAGCGCCAGAGTGAGTGTGGAAATCGTAGCCACCCACGGCAGGCGCCTGGCTTCAGGCTGTGGTCGATTGAAGGTGTGTCTATAGGCCATGTGGCTGCTCCCGCGTGATGACGAGGGAAGGCCGCCAGATCGTGTCGGGACGACAATGCCGTCAATCCAGGGGGAGCGTGAAACAACAAACGCCTATAGGACGGACACTGCGCACGACATGACTCTGGCGGGAACTTCCCGACAAAGACAAGTCGCCACGACGGTCAAGTCCGCTCTCTCGCGCGCCCCGCACGATAGATGGGCGACCCGTGTCGGCAGGTCTCCTGGCTCGCGGCTCGAGCGCCTCGTCCCAGCCTTCCCGCGCGTGCAGCGGCACACGCAGTGACATAATGGGAGAAGCTCGCCACTTACAGTTGCGGGGGCAGCCGTGGCATGCTGGCTGACCAAAGTTCGGCCGGCCCAATCACCACGTTCCCTTTTCACCCACAGAGCCCGAGGGCCCTGCGGGAACCGACACGAGCCGCCAGGGAACCGTGCGCGAAGCACCGAGTCAACGGGTTGAAGATGTCGGCGCGCGACACGGCGCGCAGGCGTGTGACATCTCGACAACAGTTGGGCGGCTCGACCGCGACACGGCTCACTGTTGATCTCAGATCGGCGCTTGCAGCCGCACGAGGATTGGAAAGTGATCAGAGCCGATGTGGGGCATTGTTTTCAGGTCCACGAGTTTGAAGTCGTTCGAATAGAACACATGATCGAGTGGCCAACGGAGGAACCAGTAGTCAGCGTGAAACGTCGCGTAGAAGCCGCGTCCGACACGCGGATCTATCATCTTCGTTGTGGACAAGAAGCGTTGGGTGGTGCGCGACCACGCCACGTCGTTGAGATCGCCACCGACAATCGCGGGGCGACCGCGTTCCTTCACCTTCGCCGCCGCAACCAGCAGTTCGATATCGCGCTCCGTGGAGGAATGGTCCGGCGTCGGCGGGATCGGATGCAAGCCGTAGAAATCGAACTCGAATCCCGACGCCGTCCGCAAGCTCGCCTCCACTGCGGGAATGTCCGGTCGCACGGGTCGCAGTAAGCGGCCTTTCACCATCTCCATGCGCGTCATGAAAATCATCCCGTAATGGTTGTCCAGCGGATCGATGAGGCGTGCGGGATAACGCGCAATTATGGGTTCGAGGCCGGCTCGCCAAGACTCGTCGGGCTCGAGCACGAGCACAATGTCGGGGTCGCTGCGTTCGATCAGGTCCCGCAGGCGGGAGAACTGTTTGTTCTCCCGCTTCACATTCGCGATCAACACGGAGAACTCGCGGTCGACATGTGTCGCTTGTGCGCGTGGGCTACGGGCGGCGAGGAATGGCACATAAGGGACGATATGCGTGCACTGGTAGAGGAGTGTGGCGATCGCAATCGCGCTCATACTCAATCCGAACGGGTCGGGAGCAGCGGCCTCGCCGATCACCAGAAGAACCAACGAGAGCGCCGAAGCGGCCGCGATCTGGGGCCGCGGGAAATCCCATACGCGCACCAAGCCCACTTTGACGCGCAGCAGCGGCGCCAGCGTGAGCACTGCTGAGGCGGTACACAGAACCATTGCGGCGATTCCCAACATCGTCATATCGCTTCGCGACCTCTACGGTGGGCAGGCCCCGTGCAAAACGACGACGGTGCGGCTCGGTTCCCTCGCAATTCGGAAGGGTCTATTTGTTATCCAGTCAAATTCTTCACTACGGCGGACCAAGTCAAATGCTGCGATCGAATGCCCTGCAACGGACATGGACACTGCTGCGCGAAGGGTGGTCGACGGCTATATCTTGGCGCGAAGCGCCAACGTTGCTCGCAGTGTTGATCGCTGCGGGCGCCACTTGGGTGCTCATCGAGGTCATCGAACAGGTCGTGACTGGGAACAGCGCCGTGATAGACCGAACCATCCTCATGGTGTTTCGGACCGCTGAAGACCCGCGCCGGCTCATCGGTCCGCCATGGCTGCACGAAATGATGCGCGATTTCACGGCGTTGGGTGGAATTGGTGTGCTCGTCCTAATGACAGGTGGCGTTGCGTCATTTTTGCTGCTCGAGCGCAAGCACTATGCCGCACTTCTGCTTATCATAGCGACCGCAACAGGCTTGATCGTCAGTCAGCTCGCCAAATTCATGTTTGCTCGGCCGCGTCCAGATCTGGAGCCCGTATCGACGATCGTCATGACGGCCAGTTTTCCTAGTGGACATTCGACGATGGCGGCGATCGTCTATTTGACGTGCGCGGTGCTGATCGCCAGCACACGGCGCCGACGCCGCGTGAAGGCCTACGTCATCCTTTTGGCGGCATTGATTGCTCTGCTAGTGGGTTTCAGTCGAGTATTTCTGGGGGTCCATTGGCCAACAGATGTGCTGGCGGGACTATGCTTTGGTGCGGCCTGGGCGCTGCTGTGTTGGGTTGGATTGCGCATACTGCAACGGCTGGGGTACGTGGAGTACGAACCACCCATAGCGCGAATTGACTGATCACCGCCGATCGGTGCGGCGCACCAGATCATCCTCGAGGCGGAGCGCCGTGGCGTCGTCCAGTCGGGCGCGGTAGACCTGGACGTTGGATAGAACCTTCTTCACGTACTCACGCGTTTCCTCGATCGGAATGCGTTCGATCCAATCGATCGGATCGACGTTGGCCTCGCGCGGGTCGCCGAGTTCGCGGATCCACTGGCGGGCACGGCCAGGACCCGCGTTGTAAGCGACGAGGCCCAGCACGTAGCTGCCGCGCAATTCCGCCATTCGGTCGCCGATGTAGGCGCTGGCGATGGTGGCGTTGTAGGCGTTGTCCGTGAGCAGGCGTGGCAAATCGCATTTGATCTTGTGGTCGCGGCAGATGTGCTGCGCCGTCACCGGCATGACCTGTAAGAGCCCGCGCGCGCCGGCTGACGAAACGATCGTGTGGTTGAACTCCGTTTCTTGGCGGGCAATCGCCAGCAGCATGGCCTTCTCGGGAGGGTCGCGCAGCGGGGAGTAGGCCGGAAAGGCATGCACTGGATAGGCGTAGAGGATGAGGTTCATGCCTCGCGCGATACCGGTTTTGCCAACGCGCAGTGACGTCTGCACATCGCCCAAGGCAGCCGCTAGATGCGCGAGCAGTGCGACCTCGGCTTCGCTTTCGAGATGGCTGCGAAGGTGCGCAAAGAGCGCGACGCGGATGTTGCGGTCCAGGCCCGCTTTGGTGGCGATCACGGCGGCGCGCACCGAATCGAGTTCGACGAAGCGTCGGGCTTGCTCGGCGGTCGGCATGGCTGGCGGGCCGACGCGAATGTCGAGCGCGCGACCAGGTTGCAACTTCTGCCGTGCGAGTTGGCCGTGGAAGGAGTCGACGATTTTGGCTGCGGCCTCGTATCGTCTATGTGCATCGGCCTTGCGACCGAGGGTTTCCAGTGCGCGACCCGTCCAATACTCGCCGCGGGCTTTGCTCAAGGGTCCGTCGGCCGATGTTCGCGACGCCTCGAGATGGATGACGGCGACGTCGGGCTTCTTCAGGAAGCGCAACGCGATCCAACCGGCCAGGAAGGCCTGCTCTTTCAGCGGATTGACGCTCAGTCCCGTGCCATCGGTCACGAGGGCATAGGCGGCATCGTATTTGCCCGCGCGCAGCGCATCGTAGGCGGCGGCGCGTCGTTCGCTCCACCATTCGTCGGGATTGACCAGTGCTGCGGCATCTTTCGGCGTGGTCGACAAGAGTTTCCAAGCGGCTTCGTCCTGATCCCCACGCCGTTGATGTTGGACGCGCTGGAACGCCAAGCCCCAATCCATTTTCCCATCGGCATCGGCGGGAAGCTTGGCGAGGAGGGGGGCTGCGGTCTTCGTGCGCAGGTAAATGGCGAGGCGGGCCTCGGCCTTCTTGCGTTCAGGTTCGCTCAGCAAGGGTACGACGCGCGCAGCCGTCGTGGCGCGGGTCGTGCGCTCCGCAGCGAACCGCGAGGTGTCGATGAGGAGGCGATCGAAACGACGTTTGTGGTCGGCGGGGGTGAGCATCGCGCCAAAGCGTTCGAGGAAACCTTTCTCGAAGGATGTCGCCATATCGTGGTTTCGCCAGGCTTCGGCCGCGAACCGGCGCGCCTCGGCCTGGTTGCCTTCCGCCAGGAACGCAGAGGCCAACGCCGCGTAGCCCGAACCCGTTCGCGGTTCGCCGCCATTGAAGAAGGCTTTGATGCGTTGCGCATTGCCGCCAGACGACAGCAACTGCTCTTCTGCGCGCCGTTGCAGGAGGTTCCGCTCGGGCCAAGCCGGATTGGTTTCGATGAAGCGCGTGAAGTCCGACACGTCGCCGGCTCCAGCGCGCAACGCCAGCCAATCGGCGAGCTTGCGTGCGGCCGGGTCCGCGATTTGCGCCCGTATGGCGCGCGCACCGTTCTGATCGGCCGTACCGTTCAGGCGGACGGCGTCTTTCAGTTTCTGGACGTCGGCCGGGTCGGGCGTCAGGTCGCGCACGGGGGCGACCAGTTCATCGAGGCGCGCCAAATAGCGTTGCTCAGCCGTCTGCGGGCCGCCCGGCGCGCCTGTCGCGCCAGCTAGCGCCACCGCTGGCTGGGGCGGTGTGGCGTCCGCTGGGCTCAGTGTGGTGAGGCCGACAGCAATCGCCGCGACAAGCGCCACTGATACGAAGCGGCCGGTGAGCAGCGCCTTGGGAACGATCAAGCGAGCGGACCTTTCGGTTGTGGAGGGCCGCTCGGTCTGCGCCATCCGTCTTGCTGTTCGCTTGCCGAGCGCATAAAGTCAGCCAAATGGGTGAGGGAGGCACGCTACCGTCGGCGTCTTCCAGACCTTCAAGGTAACAACCAGGTCGGCGGGGTTCAAGGCGTCAGCGAGCGATCGCCCTCGAGTGCGATGCACAGGAGCAACCCATGTTCAAAGGCTCGTTTCCTGCACTGATTACACCAATGCGGGGCGGCAAAGTCGACGAGAAGGCGTTCGAGCGTCTCGTCGAATGGCAAATCGCGGAAGGCTCGCATGGGCTGGTTCCAGTTGGAACCACGGGCGAAGCCCCGACACTAAGTCACGACGAGCACAGGCGCGTCGTCGAGCTGTGCATCGCCACGGCCAAAAAGCGCGTGCCGGTTATTGCGGGCGCTGGGTCGAACTCCACGGTCGAAGCGATCGAGCTCACCAAATTCGCCAAGTCTGCCGGCGCCGATGCGGCGCTGCACTCGACCGGGTATTACAACAAGCCGACGCAGGAAGGGCTCTACCTGCACTTCAAGGCGATCAGCGATGCCGTCGATTTCCCGATCGTCGCCTATAATGTGCCGGGTCGCACGGTGGCCGACATTCTGCCTGCAACCCTGGCGCGCATCGCAACCTTGAAAAACGTCGTCGGCGTCAAGGACGCTTCGGCCAAAGTCGACCGCATGTCGCTGCATCGGATCATGATCAAGAAGCCGTTCAGCTATCTTTCTGGTGAGGACGGGACAGCGCTCGGTTTTAACGCCCACGGCGGCAACGGGTGCATCTCCGTGACGGCCAATATCGCGCCGCGCCTGTGTGCCGAATTCCAGAATGCGACCCTGGAAGGCAATTGGAAGCGGGCGTTGGAATTGCAAGACCTGCTCATTCCGCTGCACGATGGTCTGTTCGTCGAGACGAGCCCATCGCCGGTGAAATACGCAGCGTGGCGTCTCGGCCTGATCGAAAGCCCGGAAACGCGTCTCCCTCTGGCGCCACTCACCGACGCGACGAAGAAAATCATCGACGCCGCTTTGGCCCACGCAGGTCTGTTGAAGGCGAAAGCTGCGGAATAGACGCTTGGCTTCGATCCGAAGACGATGTTGCAGCGTTTAAGGCAGGCCTGACGGTAGCGTCGGGCCTGCTGGCATTATGAGGTGCGGCAATGGCCGAGAAGACCGACAACCACAAGGTCGTCGCCGAAAATCGCAAGGCGCGCTACGAATACCGCATCGAGGACACGTGGGAAGCGGGCATCGTGTTGACCGGAACCGAGGTGAAATCCCTGCGTACCGGCCAAGTCAATATCGCCGAGAGCTATGCATCCGCCGAGAATGGCGGGATTTTCCTGATCAATGCGCACATCCCCGAATATCGCCAAGCCGGCGCTTTCTTCCAGCACGATCCGCGTCGGCCGCGCCGCCTTTTGCTGCGCCAACGGGAAATGCACAAGCTGAAGATCGCCATCGAGCGGCAAGGCATGACGATCGTGCCCTTGCAGCTCTATTTCAACGCGCGCGGCATTGCCAAGCTGCGCATTGCGCTGGCGCAGGGCAAGAAACATTACGACAAGCGCGAAGACATCAAGAAGCGCGATTGGCAGCGCGACAAAGCGCGCCTCTTCCGCCAAGGCACCAAGGGTGGAGATTAGCCCTCGAGAATGACCGTCGCTGTCGCCATCGCGGCGATGCCTTCGCGGCGGCCGGTAAAACCGAGGCCTTCGGTCGTCGTCGCTTTCACGCCAACGCGGCTAATTTCGATCTCGAGAATGTCTGCAATCCTCTGGCGCATCGCCTCGCGATGCGGGCCGATGCGGGGCGCTTCACACAGGATCGTCAGATCGACGTTGCCGATGCCCCCGCCCCGCTCGCGAACGCGGCGGGCGGCGTCGGCGAGAAACAGGTGCGATGCAGCGCCCTTCCATTGCAGGTCGCTCGGGGGAAAATGTTGCCCGATATCGCCGTCGCCGATGGCGCCCAGAAGGGCATCGGTCAAGGCGTGCAAGGCGACGTCCGCATCGGAATGACCCTCGAGGCGATGGGTGTGCGCAATGCGCAATCCGCCGAGCCAAACATGATCGCCATCGATGAAACGGTGGACATCGAAGCCTTGGCCGGTGCGGACATCGAGCATCGGCGCTCCTGCTCTGGTGCCGGAGAGCGTGCGTTCGGCCAAGACGAGGTCCTCTGCCGTCGTGATTTTTTGGTTGCGTTCGGAGCCCTCGACCACCACGACCGAGAGCCCGAGCCATTCGGCGAGCGCAGCATCATCCGTGAAGTCGGCTCGACTGGACTGCGCTGCTGTTTGATGCCCTGCGAGGATTTCGACGAACCCGAAAGCCTGTGGCGTCTGCGCTCGCCACAATCCCGCACGGTCGACGGTGCCGGTGATGCAGCCTTCCGTGTCCGTGCGTTTCATCGTGTCGGCGACGGCCAATGCGGGAACTGCGCCCTGTCGGCCGGCTAGTCCGGCGATGACGCGATCGATCAGCGCGAGATCGACGAAGGGTCGCGCTGCGTCGTGAATGAGAACGCGGTCCGGGGCCAGGGGCACGAGCGCTTCTAGTCCGCAGTGCACAGAGGCCTGTCGCGTGGCGCCTCCGAGAACGGGTGGCAGCAGTCGCCCCCGATCGAGGTCGCGGCACGCGGTCCAATAGTGGTCGGGATCGTCCGGGTGGATGACGACGACGACGTGATCGATGGCGGCATGGGCCAGGAAGGCGCGCACCGTGTGCCGCAGAACCGGTTCACCGCCGATGAGGGCGTATTGCTTGGGCGCGCCGTGGACAAGTCCAAGGCGCGCGCCGCGTCCGGCAGCGACGATGACGGCAGCCGTGGTCACGTTCCAGCTCCAGTTTCTTCGACGGCTCGGTGTGGCGAGTCATGGCTCTCATGCCGCCTTCCTCGGGGCACGACAAGTCGGCATTTTCCACCTGTCAGTGGGCCTGCGATACTGAACAGGTCTGTTTCGCCTATCCCCGACTCATCTCGCACTTGCGAATTCGCGCAAAGCGGTCTAGCGTGCCCAAATAAACAGCAACAATAATCGTTGCTGCAATTAAAGGCATTCATCGTCTAGGTCCGGCCAACCGATGCAAAATAAGCTCGACCAGCTTACCAACGGCCTATCGATTGGCGCCCTCCAGCTCGCCAACCCTGTTCTCATGGCGCCGATGTCGGGCATTTCCGATCTACCGTTCCGCCGCCTCGCTCAACGATTTGGCGCGGGCCTCGTCGTGTCGGAGATGGTCGCCAGCCGCGAGTTGGCCGCCGAACGGCCAGATGTCATGCGCCGGGCGAAGGGCGAGGGGCTGACGCCCCATGTCATACAACTCGTCGGCTGCGAAGCCCCTTGGATGGCCGAAGGCGCTCGGATTGCCGAGGCGGCCGGTGCCGACGTCATCGATATCAACATGGGCTGTCCCGCGCGCGAAGTTACGGGCCGGCTGTCCGGCAGCGCGCTGATGCGCGAGCCCGACCAGGCGCTGGAGCTGATCGAGGCGGTCGTCGGCGCGGTCCGGGTTCCCGTCACGCTCAAGATGCGGTTGGGCTGGGATGACAAGAGCCTCAATGCGCCGGACATCGCGACGCGCGCCCAGGCAGCGGGCATCCAATTGATCACCGTGCATGGCCGCACGCGCTGCCAGTTCTTCAAGGGCGCCGCCAATTGGGATCGCGTCGCCGACGTCAAGCGCGCCGTGACGGTGCCGGTGATCGTCAACGGCGATATCGGGTCTCCTGAGGACGCGCGCGTGGCTCTCGATAAATCGGGCGCGGACGGCGTGATGATCGGGCGCGGTGCTTACGGCGCACCGTGGATGCCGGGGCGCATCGCCCAAACACTGGCGTCGGGTCGCGATCCGGGACCTCCCACCCTGGCCGAGCAAGCCGAAGTTGCCGCTGGTCATGTGGCGGCGATGTTGGACCTCTATGGCCGGTTCCACGGTCTGCGCATCGCGCGCAAGCACATGGGTTGGTATCTGGCGGCCAGCGGCGTCGCGACGCCCACGGTCAAAGCGTGGCGCGCGCAATTGTGCACCCAAGAGGACGCCGCTCGGGTTCTGCGCGACCTCGCGCAGTTCTACGAAGTAGCTCGGGAGGCGGTCGGATGAGCGAAACCGGCAACGTACACGCTCCGATCATTTCGACGTCACGCCGCCACATCGAGCACGAGGTCCTGCTGGGCGTGCTTCCTCATCCTATCCTCGTCTTGGCCGAGGACGATCGCATCGTCTACGCCAACACGGCGGCCGAAGAGTTCTTCGAGGTGAGCCGGGCGATGTTGAAACGCCTGCGGCTGGCGGAGGTCGTCAGTTTCGATTGTCCGCTGGTGGCGCTCGCGCACCAGGTTCGCCGCGTGGGCGCGACCGTCAACGAGTACGCCGTCGAGATATCGACACCAAAAATCACGATGCCGCGCTTGGTCGATATTTTCGGTGGCCTCGTCCCGGAGAGTCCCGATCTCACCGTCCTGATGCTCCAGCAGCGCTCGATGGCGCAGATGATCGAACGGCAGTTCACGCACCGTGCAGCGGCGCGGTCCGTCTCGGGAATGGCGGCCGTTCTGGCTCACGAAATCAAAAACCCGCTCTCGGGCATCAGGGGTGCGGCGCAACTGATCGAGCCGTCTCTGTCGGACGATGATCGGGCGCTGGCGCAGCTCATTTGCGCCGAAACCGATCGCATTCGTGACTTGGTCGACCGGATGGAAGTCTTCGGCGACGAGCGACCCATCGTGAAGGAGCCGGTCAACATTCATTCCGTGCTCGATCACGTCAAGCGGCTGGCCGAGTCGGGGTTTGCGCGGGGCGTGCGCATCGTCGGCGAGTACGATCCGTCGCTGCCGCCGATCGCAGGCAATCGGGACATGCTGGTGCAGGCGTTCCTCAACCTCATCAAGAATGCCTCGGAGTCGATCGCCGATCATCGCGATCCGGGGCGCATCGTCGTGTCGACCGCTTTCAAACCGGGTGTGCGCCTCTCCGTCGTCGGCTCCGATGCCCGCGTCTCTCTGCCATTGCGCATCGAGATCGAGGACAACGGTCCGGGTATCCCGGAATCCATCAAAGCCAATTTGTTCGATCCGTTCGTGACGACGAAACGCACGGGCTCGGGCCTGGGTTTGGCCCTGGTCGCCAAGATCGTCAACGATCACGGCGGCATTATCGAGTGCGAGTCGGAACCAAAGCGCACCATTTTTCGCATGTTGCTGCCCTTGCAAGACCCGCCGGCGCGCGCATCGCCGACGTCGAGCAGGTCGTTGCAGGGGCCCGATACGCCGGGAGGGAGATGACGATGGCGCGCGGCACGATTTTGATCGCCGATGACGATGCAGCCATTCGCACCGTGCTCAACCAAGCACTGGCGCGGGCCGGTTACTCGCCCCAGGCCACGAGCAACGCGGCGACGCTCTGGCGGTGGGTCGCGGAGGGTCGCGGTGATGCGATCATCACAGACGTCATCATGCCCGATGAAAACGCCTTCGACCTGATCCCTCGGATCAAGAAAGCACGCCCCGATCTGCCGATCATCGTGATGAGCGCACAGAACACGTTGATGACGGCGATCGCGGCGGCCGAAAAGGGCGCCTTCGAATACCTGCCCAAGCCTTTCGATATCGCCGAGGTCGTCCGCGTCGTGGGCCGTGCATTGGCCGAACCCGGTCGGCGTCGCGAACGGCCTTCCGAAGCCGAGGGCGAGGAGCTTCCCGTCATCGGGCGCTCGGGCGCGATGCAGGAAATCTACCGCGTATTGGCGCGCCTCACGCAAACCGATCTCACCGTCATGATCAGTGGTGAGTCGGGCACGGGGAAGGAACTCGTGGCGCGTGTGCTGCACGATCATGGCAAGCGTCGCAAAGGCCCGTTCGTGGCGCTCAACATGGCGGCCATTCCGCGCGAGCTGATCGAGAGCGAGTTGTTCGGCCATGAGAAGGGCGCGTTTACCGGCGCCCAGACACGCACCCAGGGGCGCTTCGAGCAGGCGGAAGGTGGCACGCTGTTTCTCGATGAAATCGGCGATATGCCGATGGAGGCGCAGACCCGGTTGCTCCGTGTGCTGCAAGAGGGCGAGTATATGACGGTCGGCGGCCGCACCACGATCCGCACGAATGTACGCATCATCGCCGCAACCCATCGCGATCTGCGCATCCAGATTCAGCAGGGGCTGTTTCGCGAAGACCTCTACTATCGCCTGAATGTCGTGCCGCTGCGCCTGCCTCCGCTGCGTGAGCGTCTCGATGATATCGGCGATCTCGTTCGTCATTTTCTCCGGCAGGCGGCCAAAGAAGGTCTGGGCCAGCGCAGCATCGCACCGACCGCCATTGAGCGCATGAAGCAACACAATTGGCCCGGGAACGTGCGCGAGCTCGAGAATCTGGTCCGGCGACTGGTGGCCCTGCACCCGCACGATACACTGACCGTCGAGACGGTCGACAGCGAACTGGCCGACATCGCGAGCATTCCCCAGGCGGCGGGGGATGCGCAAAGCGATAAAAACCTCTCCGAGATCGTGGAACGTTTTCTCGTCGACCATTTCGCCGGATTTGGACGGGAGTTGCCGCCTCCGGGGCTCTACCGGCGCATTATTCGGCAGGTCGAAATGCCGCTGATCACGGCGGCGCTGGCGGCGACCCGTGGCAATCAGATCCGAGCCGCCGAGCTCCTCGGCCTCAACCGCAATACGCTGCGCGAAAAGATCCAAACGCTGGACGTCCAGGTATTCAAAGGGCCTCCGCTGTCGGGCTGAGACCAACGCAGGGACGCCCAGAACCCAAACGAACAGCCCATCACCCAATCGAGGGCGATGGGTGGTGGCCGCTCTTGCGCCACCACGTTCTTGCGCTGAACTCGCGCGCGCACTAGAACCAGGAACCTTTGTCGCCAAAAAGTCACAGTTTGCACGCTGGGATGTTGTCCGTTTGCGCCAGAGACGCGCACGCAACACATACGAAGACGATCGGCAACTCAGATGCCCGAATGCAATTGATCGGCGGAAACGCGCAGTGATTTCGAGCAGCCTCAGGCCCCGGATGCCCGCATGAGTGGCAAGCCTAGTGAGCAGTGGCGCGCACGCCTCGCGGCTCCGTTTGCCGAGAGCGATGCTGTGGATGCCCAGCCCGAGCCCCTCGACGGTGAAACCGACGCAATGCCCGGCGCCAGTGAGGGCGCGTTTTGGACGGGGCTCGTCGTCGTCGTCCTGTCGCTGATCTCGGGTCTGGCCACCTATCTCATCCTGACGGGGCTCACGCCGATCGCGCCCAGCAACGCGGTGGTTCTGGTCGTCCTGCTGATTAATATCGTCCTCATCCTCGCGATGTTTGCCGTCCTCGGGACGCAGGCCGCCGGGCTCGTCGGCGCCTGGCGTCGCAAGGCTGCTGGCGCGCGCATTCATGTTCGCATCGTCGGCCTCTTCACGATCGTCGCAGCGCTTCCGGCCATCCTTCTGGCCATCGCTGCGACCACCAGTTTTTCGCGCTCCCTCGACACGTGGTTTTCGTCTCGGACGCGGACGATTGTCGCGAATTCACTGGACGTCGCGCGCGCCTATCTCGACGAGCACGGTCGGGTCATTCGCACCGATATCGTGAATATGGCCAAGGATGTCGATGACCTGGTGGCCGGCTTGGCGACACCTTCGGCGGAGAGCACCGACATCGCCAATCTCGTGATGGCGCAAACGGGGCTGCGTGATCTGTCACTGGCCGCCCTCATCGATTCCCAGGGACGGGTGTTGACCCAGTCGGCCGGTGATGTGCGCGTGCGCTACGAGGCGCCGGTGGCCGAAGTGATCGCGCAGGCCGAGTCCGGCCAGGTGCCGCTCGCGCTGTCGACCGATCGCAGCCATGTCACCGCGCTCACCAAACTCGAGCGATTACCGGGCCGCTATCTCTATGCCGCCCGAACGGTTAATCCGCGCGTGGTTGGGCACTTGTTGCGCACGGAGGCTGCCGTCGCCGAATACGAAGGCCTGCGGGCCGCACGCGGTGGTCTCAAGATCGTTCATGGCGTCATGTATTTCATGATCGCGCTCACGGGTGTGCTGGCGGCGATCTGGGTCGGCCTGTGGTTTGCGCGGCATCTCGTAGCGCCGATCCGTCGCCTGATCGATGCCGCCCAACGCGTCGCGCGCGGAGATCTCGCGGTCGAGCTGCCACTGCGGCGTGGCGAAGGGGACTTGCGCCGTCTGTCGCGTGATTTCAACTACATGACCCAGCAGCTCGCCGAGCAGCGCAACGGTCTGGTAGACGCCAACGCCCAGCTCACGGAGCGCCGTCGCTTCATGGAAGCCGTGCTCTCGGGTGTTTCGGCGGGTGTCCTGGGGTTGGACCCGGAAGATCGCATTCGCCTGGCCAATCCATCCGCCGAACGCTTGCTGGGGCTGCCGGCGAGCGCCCTCGTCGGCAAATACTTGAGCCAAGCGCTTCCCGAATTGGCGGTCGCACTGTCCAGCGAAAACGAGAACGAGCTCAAGCCTCATGCCCAGCGTCAAGTGACGTTGACGGTCGGCGGCGAGGAGCGAAGTTTTGCCGTTCGTATGACGCGCGAGCAGGCCGATGGCGACGACGATGGCAGCGTCGTGACCTTCGACGACATCACCGAACTCGTGTCGGCTCAGCGCGCCTCGGCTTGGGGAGACGTTGCGCGCCGGATCGCGCACGAGATCAAGAACCCGCTGACCCCCATCCAGCTCTCGGCCGAACGTTTGCGGCGCAAGTATTCCAGTAGCATTCATGTGGACCGCGATACGTTCGAAAAACTTACCGATACGATCGTGCGTCAGGTGGGTGACATCAAGAAGATGGTCGATGAATTCGCCTCGTTCGCCCGCGTACCCAAACCTCAAATGGTCAATGCCGACATCCGCGAAGCCGTGCAGGAGCCCGTGTTTTTGTTCCGTCAAGCGCATCCTGCTATCGACTTCGACATCAAGCTGCCGCACGATCCAGTCATGGTCTCGTGCGATCAGCGCCTTCTCACGCAAGCCGTCACGAACCTCGTCAAGAATGCGATCGAGGCCGTCGAGGGCGCGAGCGAGGCGGCCGATTGCGAACCCGGTTGGCAAGGACGCGTCGAAGCGTCGATCGAGTGTCGGCATGATAGGGTCGATATCGAGATCGTCGACAATGGCCTGGGGTTGCCCAAGCAGCAGCGCGCGCGGTTGCTGGAACCCTACGTCACGACAAAAGGGCACAAGGGGACTGGCCTCGGGCTTGCGATCGTGCAGAAGATCGTCGAGCAGCATGGCGGACGTCTGACACTCGAGGATGCGCCCCATACACGCGGTGCGCTGGTGCGGCTGTCGCTGCCGATCAAGGTTGGTCGGAATGCGATGATAACGGATGATACCTCGGGCGGCGGGTCCACCCGCCAGCCCGAGACGTCGAATGCATGACGGATAAAGGACGAGGGGATCGACCCAATGGCTGCTGATATTCTGGTCGTCGACGACGAGGCCGATATTCGAGATCTGGTGTCCGGCATCCTCGAGGACGAGGGGCACGTGCCACGCACTGCGCGCGACGCCGATGAGGCGCTTCGCTCCATCGAAGAGCGGCGGCCCCATCTCGTCGTGCTCGATATTTGGTTGCAGGGGAGCCGCCTCGACGGGCTCGAGGTGCTGACCCAGATCAAGAAGCAGCATCCCGATCTCCCCGTCGTGATCATCTCCGGCCACGGCAATATCGAAACGGCGGTCACGGCCATTCGTCGAGGCGCCTACGATTACATCGAGAAGCCCTTCAAGGCCGATCGCTTGATCCTGGTGACGCTGCGGGCGCTCGAGGCGTCGCAACTGCGGCGCGAGGTCAAGCAGCTTCGCGAGCGTTCGACCCATTCGACGGAACTCGTCGGCAAATCGGCCGCGATCAATCAGCTGCGGGGGCACATCGAGCGCGTGGCGCCAACCAACAGCCGCATCCTGCTGCGCGGGTCATCGGGCACTGGAAAAGAACTGGCCGCGCGCGTCATCCACGCAAATTCCAGCCGCGCGGAAGCACCATTCGTCGTGCTCAATGCCGCGGCCATGGCCCCCGATCGGGTCGAGGAGGAGTTGTTCGGCACCGAGGACCGCGCGGGTCCCCGCAAAGTCGGCGCGCTGGAAGAGTCGCATGGCGGCACGCTCTACATCGATGAAGTGGCCGACATGCCGCTCGAGACCCAGGGCAAGATCCTGCGGGTCCTCGTCGAGCAGAAATTCCAGCGTCTGGGCGGCGGCCCGAAAGTCTCTGTCGACGTGCGCATCATCACCTCCACCAGCCGCGATCTCGAACGTGAGATGCTGGACGGCCGTTTCCGCCAGGACCTTTTTCATCGCCTCGCCGTGGTGCCGCTGCGTGTGCCCAGCCTCGCCGAGCGGCGTGACGATATTCCAGCCCTCATCGAGTATTTCGTCGGCCAGGTCGCGAGCGCGTCGGGTCTGTCGCCACGCACCATCGGCGATGATGCGGTGGCGGTGCTCCAGGCCCACGACTGGCCGGGCAACGTCCGCGAGCTGCGCAACAACATCGAACGTCTGATGATCCTGGCGGGCGGAGAGCCCGGCACGGTGATCACAGCCGACATGCTGCCCGAGGAGATCGGCTCGAACGTACCCTTGCCCGTCAACGGCGGCGCGG
>JANOKV010000173.1:0-8036 GCA_031419415.1 Hyphomicrobiales bacterium
TCGATCTTCTTCATCTCGACTCCGCGCCCCACAGCCTCGCGCAGATCGACCAGGAACACCGACAACCCGTCGGTGCGCCGTTTGACCTGATCGACCGGCGTCGTGCGCGCCAACAGCAGCATCAGGTCGGAATGCATGACGCGGCTCGTCCACACCTTCTGGCCATTGACGATGTACTTGTTGCCCACTTTCTCCGCGCGCGTCTTGAGTTGCGTCGTGTCCGAACCCGTCGTCGGCTCGGTGACGCCGAAGGCTTGCAGGCGCAGCTTTCCCGATGCGATCTCCGGCAGATATTTCCGCTTCTGCTCCTCACTGCCGTGCTTGAGCACCGTGCCCATGGTGTACATTTGCGCGTGGCAGGCCGCCGCGTTGCAACCGGTTTCGTGGATCGTCTCCAGAACTGCGCAACCCGCCGACAACGGCAGACCCGAGCCGCCGTATTCTTCGGGGATGAGGCAGCCGAGGTAGCCCGCTTCGGTCAAAGCCTGGACGAACGCCGTCGGATACTCCGACGCATGGTCGAGCTTCATCCAGTAGTCGTTGGGAAACTGATCGCAGACCTGGCGGACGCCGTCGCGAACCTCCGTCCACTGTGTCTCGATGGGCATCGTCAGGAGCGAGTCGGACATGCGCGTTCATCCCGTGAGCCGAGCGGCGCGGACAAGCTCTGCGCCCCCGTTTGCCGCGAATGCAATCGGGGTGCTTTACACAGCCCCACCCGGTGGCGTCCAGCGGCTTTCACACGCCCGTCATTCCCTCGGCTGAAAGGCAGAGATCTGCGCAGGGCCCGCAAAACCTCTGATCTCCACGATGCGGTGGGCTTGGCGCCGCCGCCGGATACGCAGCCTCGTGCCGGGACAGGCGTCGAGCCCTAGGGCCCACGTGATCCCGGCACGCCGCCCCAAGGGCGCGCCCTCCGGGAAACGGGGGTGCGGTCGGTCAGTCGGTCAGATGGCGAGGTGGTCAGTGTTCGAAGTGGCCCGCCGCTCGAGGCTCAAAACCACTTGGGCTGCCACCATTGCAGGGCGCCGAGGACGAGGCTGGGTTGGATCAAATAGGCGATGCCGATCAAGGCTACGACGACGAGCAGGCCGTAGAAGATCACGCCGGTCAGCGGGACCCGATAGCTCATGCCGGTGCCCGGAATGCCCAGCGTGATCATGCGCCGCCCGTCGTGGCCGACGTTGACCGTTGCGCCGTGGCCACCGAGGCTTGCGCTCACTCCGGATTTCGACAAGTTGATATAGACGCCCGGGAGAATGCGGATGCGCTTTTGGAAGCGAAAGGCCATGTGCTGTTCCTTCTCGTCATCTGCCGGTGGCGTCGGGCCTCGGGCCTGACACCTCTGCTCTGCCGCGTCCGTCGTGTGGTGCGGTGTCAGGCCCGAGGCCAGACACCGGGCGTCCAGTATGTGTCTGACCTTCGGCCTGACACCGTTGCTCCAAACCCGACTCACCCTTTGCCGAAGTTGAACAAGTTACCGAATTTCCTCAAGCGCTCTTTCACTTGGCCCACCGAAGAATGGCGCGACTGCAGGCGTTCGTGGGCCGATTCACGATCGAGCTGGGCCCGGTATTTATCGCCGTTTTCGACATCGGCCGCAATCAGCGCCTGACGCTCCGCTGCCGACAGAGGGCCGACCCGCGACATGGGCGGCCGAATGAGCGTCCGCTGCACGATCGAGGGTTCGCCCTTATTGCGCAGCACGGAAACGAGCGCTTCGCCAACCTGCAATTCTTGGATCACCCGTTCGGTATCGAGCTCGGGATTGGCACGGAACGTCTGGGCGGCGGCCCGGATCGATTTCTGCTCCTTCGGAGTGAAAGCGCGCAACGCATGCTGGATGCGATTGCCGAGCTGGGCCGAAATGCGGTCGGGAACGTCGGACGGGCTCTGCGTCACGTAATAGACGCCGACCCCTTTGGAACGAATGAGACGGGTCACCCGCTCGATCTGGTCGAGCACGGCTTGCGACGCACCGTTAAACAACAAGTGCGCTTCATCGAACAAAAACAGGAGCTTGGGTTTGTCCAGATCGCCGACCTCGGGAAGCTCCTCGAACAACTCCGACAGCATCCATAGCAGGAACGTCGAGTAGAGTTTGGGCGTGTTCATCAACTTTTCGGCGGCGAGGATATTGACGACACCGCGCCCATCCGGCGTCGTGCGGATCAAATCAACGATTTCAAGCGCCGGTTCGCCGAAGAAATTCTTGGCCCCCTGCTGTTCGAGCACCAACAGACGGCGCTGAATGACGCCGACTGTTTGGGGCGCGATGTTGCCGTATTTGCTGCGCAGCGAGGCGGCGCGTTTGCCCATTTCATCGATCACCGCGCGCAAGTCGTCGAGATCGAGGATGGTCATGGCCTTGTCGCCATCGGCGCGCTCGTCGGCGGCCCAGCGGAAAGCGATGTTGAGCACGCCTTCTTGCGGCTCGGTGAGCTCGAGCAGGCGTGACAGCAGCAGCGGCCCCATTTCCTCGACGGAAGCCCGCACGGGATGGCCCTGCTCGCCGAAGATGTCCCAGAACGCCGTCGGGAAGGCCGCATTGCCGTACTGCGTGAGGCCGATGTCCTTGGCCCGCTCGAGCAGCATGGGCTTGGGATCGCCTTTGATGGCGATGCCGGACAAGTCGCCTTTGATGTCGGCGGCAAACACCGGAACGCCGGCCGCCGAGAACCCCTCCGCCAGAACTTGCAGCGTCACCGTCTTGCCGGTTCCGGTCGCGCCGGTGATCAGGCCATGACGATTGGCGAGTTTGAGTTCGATCGATTCGAGGCCGGGATTTCGTCCCCGTTTGCTGACGCCGATCAGCACTTCGCCCTCGACCACATAGTCACGCGGATCAGCAGCTTGCGGGCCGCCCGAGGTCGGTGAAGGTTCCGGCATCAACGTCTCCAGTCGCACGGCGGTGGCCGTTCAGGTATCGTTCCCGCCGGGATGTAGCACAAATCGATCCAGCCGGACACCGGGTGTGCTTCGTCCCCAGACGAATGCTGTTGCCGACCATTTTCGTCCGGTGGGGCGTGCGAGTTGTGCAACGCCCTCTTGCGAACCGAAACGACGCCAGCGCGTTGGTGTTCGTCTCCACCCTTGACCCGAGGTCTGACCCCGTGCGCCCCTTCAGCCTTTTACTCAATCTGCTCTGGATCGTATTTGGCGGCCTTTGGATGGCGGCGGGATGGCTGCTCGCCGCCGTCATCATGGCGATCACGATTATCGGGCTGCCATGGGCCCGAGCCGCACTAATGATCGCCATCTACACGCTGCTGCCATTCGGGCACACCGTCGTCGATCGGCCGTCGCGCGGTGTTGGTAGTGCATTGGAGTTGCTGGGCAACATCATATGGTTGGTGCTGGCAGGCTGGTGGTTGGCGCTCGGTCATTTGCTGACGGCTGTGGCGCTGGCGATCACCATTATCGGCCTCCCCTTCGCCTGGGCGCACCTCAAGCTCGCGCGCATCTCGCTGTGGCCCGTCGGGCGCGACGTGGTGAGCATAGACGGCAGCGCGCCGCTGTTGTGGCCGCCTGCCCGTCCTCTCGCCAAACAGTAATTGTTACGCGATGAACGGATTGTTTTGGCGTTCGTCGCCGAAGGTGCTGGTAGGGCCGTGCCCGCAGACGAAGGCGATGTCGTCACCGAGGGGGAGCAGTTTCGTCTTGATCGCCGAAATCAGGGCGTCGTGGTCGCCGTAGGGAAAATCCGTGCGACCGATGGAGTTCTGGAACAGCACATCGCCAACCAGCGCGAACCGCTGGGTGAGATTGACGTAGACGATCGAGCCTGGTGAATGCCCGGGGCAATGGAACGTCGCGAACGCGTGGCCGGCAACCGTTACGGTATCGCCTTCCACCAGCCAGCGATTCGACGTCGCATTGCGCAGACCGGGCAGACCGTAGCTCGCCGCCTGTTTCTCGACACCCTCCATGAGAAAGCGATCTGCCTCGTGGGGTCCCTCGATCTCAACCCCGAGCTTGGCGGCCAGCTCGGCCACGCCGCCGACGTGATCGAGGTGGCCATGCGTCAGGATGATTTTTTCTACTTTGATGCCGACCTCGGCGATCGCGGCTTCGATACGATCGACATCGCCGCCCGGATCGACGACAGCGCCCACCATGGTCGTGGCGTCCCACAACAGCGTGCAATTCTGCTCGAAGGGCGTGACAGGCACGATGGCGGCTTGCAGGACGCTTGCCGGCGCCTTGCCGGCATTGGCAGTGTCGCTCATGGGAATGATCCTTCCTGGCTCACTAGGCCGTCGCCCCGATCTTGTATTTCGCCAACCGTTCGTAACTCGGGCGCGCCGCGTCCGCGATCCGGGCCAACGCGCCGTCGAGTTTGGGGAGCGGACGGGCGTCGGGGGGTGTGAACCCCATCGACGCTTCGACCGTCTTGTACCAGGCCGGCGCCCAGACGCCATCGCTGACGCGGCGGCCGGCTGGCCAGGCGAGCATGGCTGGATCGAAGTCGATCCCACAGGCCGTGCACAACGCGCCGAGCGCGCGGGGCGGGTCCGCCAGGATGTCGCGGGCTTCGAGCACGGGCGGGGGCCGGCCGAGACGGTCCGCCACACGGTCGAATATCTCGATCTGTTGCGGCACGCCGATCTCCTCGAGCGTCACAGCGCCCCACGCTTTCCTATAGCTCTCCAGCACGCGTTCTGGTTCCCGGATGAGGAATGCGTTGACGACGTCTGGGTGCGCGATCCAGTCCGTGGGAAATACCGCCAGCATGTGGTGCGTCATGTGCTTTTGATAGAAGACCGAAGGGTTGGGTTTAGCAGGATCGGTGATCGGTCCGAGGAGGCGCGCGACCACCTTCTCGGGATCGGTCGGCCCCGCCGCGATGACCGCCTCGCGCATTGGATGGTCACGGCCCGTGGCCGCCAGCTCGGCCGCATAAAAGGGCTCGTCCCAGACGACGGTGTCGGGCCGGTTCTCGAAGCTGCGCATGAGCGCAGTCGAGATATTGCGCGGACCAGACCACATGGCGATGCGGGTGACGGGAGAGGACATCGGGGGCTCGGTCGAGTGATCCAGAAGTGGGAGGCCCAGATTACGGATAAAAAGGAACCGAGGAGAACATTTTATGCTTGAAAATAATTTGTCGTGACAATGTCGGGCATTCATGCAATATTGCGACTTGGAAGGAACTTGCCATGTCGACGATAACGCGAAGCGAAAAGCTCGATCTGCGGCTGACTGCCGAAGCAAAAAGCATGCTTCAGGCCGCAGCGGCTGCTTTGAACACGTCGGTCAGCGAATTTGTTCTGGAGAGCGCCCTTGCCCGAGCCCAGGAGGCGTTGCCGGCTCGTCAGCGTTTCGGTCTCGATGCCGACGCATGGGCGCAGTTCCAGAAGGTCCTCGACGCGCCCGCAACTTTGAAACCTCGCCTCGCTGGGTTGTTGCGCGAAAAGAGTCGGTTTGAACGCGCTTCGAAAGAGTAGCGCATCTTGCTCAGGATCGAGAAGCTCGCGCGACCCCATCCCATCGAGGGGTTCGATTGTGGCAAGGACCCGCTGAACCGGTACCTGAGTCGATTTGCCCTTCAGAACCAAGCAGCGGGCGCCTCGCAAACCTACGTCGGGCTCGATGGGGCCCTCGTCATCGGATATTATACGCTGGTCGTCGGCGAAGTCGCCCATGACGTGGCGGCGGAACGATTGAAGAAAGGTCTCGCACGCCATCCGATACCCGTGATGGTTCTCGCGCGACTTGCGGTTGCTATGAACCAGCAAGGCAAAGGTGTCGGTGCAGGCCTGCTTAAGGATGCCTTAGTGCGCACGCTTCGCGCCGCCGACATTGCAGGTATTCGCGCTTTCGTTGTTCACGCGAAGGACGATGAGGCTCGCTCATTCTATGAGCGGTACGATTTTTCGCCATCCCCCACCGACCCGCATCATTTGTTCGTTCTCCTGAAAGACGTTCGGTCCAACTTGGGCTGAAGGCGCGCTGTCACCCCCTCGCTGTCTCGCGTCGCGCCAGCGTCTTATACAGCTCCGTCAATCGTCGTGTCATTGGGCCCGCCGCGCCGCCGTCCGCGTGCGGGGGTAAGGGTCGCGTCGGATGGCCGATGGCGCGGCCGTCGACGTGCACGACGGGCGTGAGGCCAGCGAACGTGCCGGTCACGAAGGCCTCGTCGGCGCCGTAAACGTCGACCAGCGAGAAGTCACGCTCGAAGGTTGCGATACCGGCCTCACGGGCGGCGCGCAGCACATTGCTTCGCGTGATGCCGCCCAGGCAGTACATGCCGCTCGACGTCCACACCTCGCCGCGGCGCACGATGAAGAAGTGGGTGGAATTGCACGTTGCGACGTTGCCTTGTGGGTCGAGCATCAAGGCTTCGTCAGCGCCGGCTTGGGCTGCCTGAATGCAGGCCAGGATGCAATTCAGCTTCGAGTGCGAGTTGAGTTTCTGGTCCTGTTGGTCAGGCCCCGTGCGGCGCACATGCACAGTGAAGAGCTTCAAGCCGCGCTGCGCCACCTCGGGCTTGGGGGTTTTGTATTCGGGGATGATGACGACCGTCGGCGGACCGATGGTGACGCGGGGGTCCTGATAGGGCGTCGCCTTGACGCCACGCGTGACCATCAATCGAATGTGGACGCCATCGTGCATCTGATTGGCTTGGAGGCAGGCGAATAGGCGCGACTTCATGGCGTCGGGGGCGAGGCCGATGTCCATGTAAATGGCGCGCGCGCCTTCATAGAGCCGCTCCATATGGTGGTCGAGGAAGGGAATGCCCCCTTCGATGACGCGCAAACCCTCCCATACGCCATCGCCCAGAATGAAGCCGGAGTCGAATACGGACACGACAGCTTCGGCGCGGGGAACGAGCCGCCCATTGACCGAAATCAGAATTGTCGCGTTGCGCGGATCATCGACGTATTCGTGCGTAGAAGCGCCGGTGGAAGTGGTCGCTGGTGTGGTCATGAATGGGGGTCCTCGCCGGCTATCGCAGATCGGCCAGCATAGCTCGTCGACAGCGGCGGGACAGCCAGTGATGACGATCGACTTGCGTATGGCGCGACGCGAAGGCAGGCTCGGGGCTCGCCAGTGTCGTATGCGGAGGCCCACCCCATGAAGCACCACACGCTGAAATCCACCGTCCAGACTGTGCATTGGGGATATTTCGATGCCGACGTTCCATCGGTGTTGACGATCGAGTCCGGTGACCGGGTGACGGTCGAAACGGTGTCGGGTGCGCCTGATGTGATGCCGCCCCCGGGATCGGGGTTCGTGATGCCGCCCGAGTTGGCGGAGATCCATGCCAAGGTGCCGCGCAAGTTGCCGGGCCATCTGCTGACGGGGCCGATCGCTGTCAAAGGCGCGATGCCCGGCGACGTGCTCGAGGTCGAAATCGAGGCCGTCGAGCCGCGGCAAGCCTGGGGCTACAACGCCATTCGCCCTCTGTCGGGCGCGCTGCCCGGCGAGTTCGATCGGGTCCGGATCGTGCATATTCCCATCGATATGGAGCGCCGCGTAGGCACGCTCTCCTGGGGCGCCGAGATCCCCATTCGGCCGTTTTTCGGCGTCATGGGCGTCGCGCCACCTGCGGCCTGGGGAATGTGCTCGTCGATCCAACCGCGCCCCTGCGGCGGCAATCTCGACAACAAGGAACTGGTGGCGGGAACCAAGCTGTTCTTGCCGGTCTACGTGCCGGGGGCCAATTTCTCGTGCGGCGATGGCCACGGCGCGCAAGGCGATGGCGAGGTATGCGTCACCGCTATCGAGACGGCGCTGACGGGCACTTTCAAGCTGACGGTGCGCAAGGGACTGAAACTCGACTGGCCACGCGCCGAGACGCCGACACACGCCATGACCATGGCGTTCGATCCCGACCTCGATCAATGCGCCAAGATTGCTCTGCGCGAAATGATCCGACTGATAGGTGAGCGCAAGAACCTCGGCCGAGAGGACGCCTACATGCTGTGCTCACTGGCGGCCGATCTGCGCGTCACCCAACTCGTGAACGGCAACAACGGCGTGCACTGCATGCTGGAGAAGCGCTATTTGTGAGCGCCAAGTCGACCACGCGC
>JANOKV010000174.1:0-7142 GCA_031419415.1 Hyphomicrobiales bacterium
CAATTCCGGCCCGACCGGCGCGTCGAAATATGTCCCGCCGGTCGCGCGCGCGATCGCCTGGAGCTGCCCGCGTGCTGCGGTATCGACTATGAAGCCGACGGTGTGGACTGTGATGTTTTTCCCCGCCAGCGCCTTTGCCGCTACCACCGGATCGCCCTGGCAGGTTTCTTTGCCGTCGCTGACCAGTACGATGACCCGCTCATTGGCTTCAGCGGGGAAATCGTTGGCGGCTTTGTCCAACGAATAGGCGATCGGCGTGTAACCTTGCGCTTTCGCGCCGTCGACCGCCGCCGTGATCGGGACACCGTTCGCGCTCGCCGTGCCGAACGGAACTGCAAGATGGGTGTCCTGACAATTCTTCTGGCTCGCCGCCGATTGTGCGCCATACATCCGCAGCGACAGTTGCGCCTGCCCCGGCACGAAACCGGCGACACCCTTGATCCCGCGTTGCGCCACCGCAATGCGGGTCTCGCCATTCGGCAGTTTGGCGTTCATGCTGCCGGAGGCGTCGAGGATCAGCAGCACAGAACGGTCAGCGGTGTTGCAGGATTGCGCCAGCGCCGAAACTGGCAGCGCACCAACGACAACTGCGATGAGAGTCGCAAGCATCAATTTTTGCATCGGATGATCCCTCTTCCATTTGGTCGTTCGTTGAGCCGACTAAGGTGCGGCGCGGTTGGCTCCGACAATTCTGCAAGATCAACCCCAGGGCGCCTGGGAATGCGGGGCAAGGCGGGCGTCGGCTATTCGCGCAGCATCGGTCGCAGAGGTATCCAATCGGGCTTGTTTCGATTGCGACTCATGCGAGCGATCTCAATTAAACGACTTTCTAAACGTTCTTCGGAGACCTGGGCCAATGATCCGAGCCCATAAACTCATTCCTGCCGCCTTGCAGGGGCGAACGCCGACCTCGAAGTATGGGGCCTGCATCCGGCTTCGATATAGGCATGCAAACCTTACTGTTTGCACCGTATCGAAGAATTTCTCACCGGTTGAGCGCAGGGGAGGTCCGTTTAGAATGGTAGTCCTTGGCCCTCTTCGACGTCGCGCTGCGGCGCAGCAAACCTTCGGCTATCGAACCTATCGCGTCGGCTATCGTCAAGCGATCCGTTGGCTGGCAGCTTTCGGTTGTAGAGGATGAGTGAAGGAGACGTTCGCAAATCGGCTCTGCTGACCCATCTCGACCGTTCCGATGGCGCAGCTTGCGCACCGCCGCTTTGTCCGCTTACGATAATCGCGTCAAGGTGAGGCACCAGGCCGTCGCACCTGCACAATACGATATTTGGACCCCTTTCGGCGCCCAGAACCGGACAAGGCGTCGGGCATTTGCCGCACCAAGGAAATATCGTTCCGATTGGGTGAGCCGCAGATGCGGCGCAAACACTCGAATACGTCGCCGTTCCCCATCTCGCAGATGACAGGATTCATGCCCATGGTTGCTGTGGGTCAAGCGTGGCGCAGTCGACATGCGGCGCGGGCCAACCTGAAGGCATCGCGGATGGAAAGCGCAGCCGGGTGGTGGTGCCAGTGGATTGGCAAAAGCAAGACCGAGGCCGGGGCGTCAGCTCGGAATCGAGCAATGCGCGCGTGTACGTGCCAGCCAGACAAACGGGCTTGAGAAGTCCTGCCACGTCAAAGCTCCGTTGGCGCCATGATCGTTTCCGGTTGAAGGTGCACGTTTCTGATCTGATCGGAGCGCTGTTGCGTCGCTCGCGCGGATTGCAGCAGCTCGCCGGCGCTGGTTGGATCACCGTTGCGCTGCGCATGCGTCGCCATGTGCAGCATCAGCATGGACGTCTCCTGCAGCGTTCGGATCGTGTTCCAAATGGTGTCCTCGGCATAGGCACGTACGGCTGCGAGCAAGCTGTCGGCGGTAAAAGCATGGCCCGTGTGGCAACGGTAGCGCAGCGGCTTCTTGTCGTGCAGCTCGAGCAGGGCGCCGTGGCATTCCGGGCAGGTGAACAGGCTCGGGTCACCCAATGCGACAACTCCGGCGCGCAGGGATTCGTCTTCGGCGGCGATGCCCGTTTCAATCTCCAGGGCCTTACGCATGATGCCCTCCACAACCTGGACGGATTTGCTCCCCATTTCCATCACGAGACGCGACAGCAGGGACGCGATTTCGGCGAGCGGCAGACAAAAATCGACATCGACGACCCGCATCGCACTCGCCGGCATCGACGGGGCTTCGGCCTCTTTCGGATCCTGCACGACGGCGAGGTCGCCGCAGAATTTGATTGCGCGCAGACCGCTCGAGCCGTCGTTGAGACCGCCGGTCAGGATGACGCCGACGACGCGTGCTCCAAAGACCATCGCGGCGGACCGAAACAGGGGGTCGATAGCCGGCCGGGCGTGATTTTCCTTCGGCCCACGACTGAGCATCAGGCGACCGGTCGCCTCGATGAGCATGTGCCGGTCGGGGGGCGCGACATAGATGTGACCGGGCTCGATCGCGTCCCCGTCCGCCGCGTACCGGACAGGGAGCGGCCCCGCGCCTCGCAGAATTTCAGGCAGCAGCCTCGGACTCGAAGGGGAGACGTGCAGCGTGATCAGCACGGCGCCGGCAAAATCCGCAGGCAAGCCCGAAACCAATGTTCGCAGTGCTTGCACACCGCCAGCTGAAGCTCCAATGACGACGATCCCGGCGTTGTCCATCACAGACCTCGCAGCCGCTTCCTCACCACGGAAACGCCGGGCAACTCGATTCCGTGCCACCGGTTCATGAACAATCTCGGTACGGGAGTTGATTATCGCTCATCATTCTCGGCCGTAACGGTGGCTGTGGGAACTTCGAGCGCAAAGATCATGCCTTCCGGCGCGTATTCGATGTGCGGCGGAGATACGAGGCCGCCGATCGCAACCTGCAGCAACGTTGTGCCGAAGCTCGTGCTTGCAGGCGCGGTCACGCGCGGGCCGCCCCGCTCTTGCCATCGGAAGGTCAAATGTGGCGCACCCCCGTTGTCTCGTATCGACCAGCTGATTGCGGCGGTCCCTTCGGATGTAGAGAAGGCGCCGTGCTTGAGGGCATTGGTGCCGAGCTCGTGGAGGACGAGCATGAAGCCCTGCGTCGCATTCGGGTTCAACATGACGCGCTTGCCTTCGATCGAGAAGCGCGTCCCGAATGGTTCCAACGTCCGCTCGACCACGTCCTTCAAGGTCGCGCCTCGCCAATCGCTGCGTGACAGGAGTTCATTGGCATTCCCCAGCGCCGCTAACCGGTCGATAAATGCGTTACGCGCATCGTCGATTGTCCGGCCGGCGCTCAACGTCCGATTGGCGATCGATGATATTACGGCGAGCAAGTTTTTGCTGCGATGTTGCAACTCGTGCGAGACCATGGCAAGGCGCGCCTCGTACTTCTTGCGCTCGGTGATGTCGTGAAAGCAATTTATTGCTCCGGTGAGTTCTCCGTGATCGTTCTTAATCGGACGGATATTTACGAGCACGGTAATCCGGGAGCCATCGGGACGCTCGATAAGTATTTCCGCGTCACGCGCCTCCGATATTTTTCCGCTCAACACCTCGGCCATGGGGCACTCCCCGTGGGGCAGAACGCTGCCATCCGGACGGATCAATTTGTGCGAACCACAAAACAGCTCGTCGGTATCGCCTGACACTGGCTCACGGCCCCACAATTCTGCGGCGCGGCCGTTGAAGTTCTGAATCACACCCGAGGCAAGGCAAGAATAGACGGCCACGGGACCCAAGTCGAACAAGGTGCGGTAGTTTTCTTCGCTGACAACCAATTTTTGTTCGATCGCTTTACGCTCGGTAATGTCCCGCGCAATTTTTGAGAAACCTATAATCCGGCCTTCGGCGTCTTTGATTGGCGAAACCGCTAAGGATATCTCCAACCTGGAACCGTCCCGGCATAGGCGCACCGTTTCAAAATTCTCGATGCGTTCGTCGTTTTCAAGCCGTTTGCGCAATTCAGAGTCTTCGCTCGACCGGTCATCCGGAATAAGGATGGTAACAGATTTTCCAATCAATTCCTCAGCACTGTAGCCGAACAGACGCTCTGCGCTGCTGTTCCAACTCGTTATGATGCCATCGCGGTCATTGCTGACGATGGCAGCGTCAGAAGCCGTAACAATCGCAGCCAGCCGCGCATGCACCCGTTCTGCCTGCTTTCGTTCGGTGATGTCGACGAAGGTGATGACGATGCCGTCGACCACGTTCTCCGACGCGCGATAGGGTTGGATGCGCATGACGTACGACTTGGTTCCATCCTTGAGCCTCAGATCGCGCTCGATGATCTGGTTGTCGCGCTGAACCGATACCACGTCGGCCTGTACGCTGGTATAGTCGAGGTCACTGACGAAATGCGTGATCGGACGGCCCCGATCGGCATCGCGCACCGAGAAGAGCTCCGTCAGGGCGGGGGTGAAGTGTCGGATGCGCAGCTGATCATCGAGGAAGACGGTGGCAATCTGCGTGCTGTCGAGCAGGTTCTGCATGTCGGCGTTGAGGCGCAACAGCTGCTCATTCTTGCTGGCGAGCTCGCCATTGATTGTCTGCAGCTCCTCGTTGATCGACTGCATCTCCTCCTTCGAGGTTTCCAGCTCCTCGTTCGAGGACTGCAGCTCCTCGTTGACGGCCTGGAACTCCTCGGTCGTCGACTTCATATCCTCGAGTTGCGTCTCCAGCTCATCCGTTGCCATCAGCAGCTGCGTCTTGGTACCGTGCAGCTCGCGCTCGAGCATCTGCACGTCGGCATCACCGCGATCCGGCGACGCCGGATCGGTTGCATCCGCGGCCACGGACGTGTCACGGAAGGCGACCACGCAACTGCCGCCGATCTTGGCGTCGTTTTCACCACCGATCGGCTCGACGATCAGCGTCAGGGCGCGGACCCGGCCGTCGATGCGAATGGTCAGCTTGTCATCGACGACCCGCTGTCCTTCGGCGACCGCCTGGCGCACGGCGACCCTGACCGCGGACCGCAGCGATTTGTGCAAGATGCTGAACAGATTGAAAGTGGCCGGGCCTTGGGAGGGCTCGAGATAATGACCGGTCTCGGCACCGGAAAAGCGGACGACATCTTGGTTGTGATCGAGAACGAAGTAGGCTGGCGCGTACTGTTGCATCAAGCGGCCGACGGCCTTGTCCATCTTGTCTTCGGATGCACGGCGTCGCATCGACGGTGCGCTCGACGCCTGCGGTGCAGGTGATACCCCCCTGGGCTGCAACGCGGGCAGGGTCGCGCCGACGTCCCGGCGTTGCAGAATCCGGTGCTTCTTGTCGATGGCGGTAAACAACCGGGAATTGCGCGTCACGCTTTCGGCTGTGCCGAGGAACAGGGCGCCACCCGGTTGCAAGGCGTAATGAAACGTGCGCATCAGCCGATCCTGCAGATCGTCCTCCAGATAGATCATGACATTGCGGCAGGAGATCAAATCCAGTCTGGAGAACGGCGGGTCCTTGACCAAGCTGTGGACGGAGAACATGCACATGTCGCGGACCTCCTGCACCGGGGTCACGTAGTCATCCGCCTTGACGAACCATTGCTCCAAACGCTCAGGCGACAGACCCGCGTCGGCCTTGCGATAGCGCCCACGACGGGCAGTGGCGATGGCGTTGGCGTCAATGTCGGTGCCGAAAATTTTTACTTCAGGGTTGCGGCTGCGGGCGCGCAAAGCATCTCGCAACAAGATGGCGATCGAATAGACTTCCTCACCCGTCGAGCAGCCAGGCACCCACACGCGCATCGGCTCATCATCGCCTTTGGCGTCGAGCAGAGGTCGGATCACCAAGGCATTCAGAGCGTCGAAGGCCTCCGGGTCGCGGAAAAACTGAGTGACGCCGATGAGAAGCTCGCAAAAGAGCGCCCCGACCTCGCTCTGGTCTGTTTGGAGCCGTTCGACGTAAACCTTGGCGGTATCGATGTGCAGCACTTGCATGCGGCGCTGCAGCCGGCGCACCAGGGTCGCTTCCTTGTAGCCGCTGAAGTCGTGCGTGCTGCGGGCGTGCAGGATCGACGTGATCTGCGCCAGGTGCTCCTGGATGTCGTGACGGTGTCCGTTGCCATCTTTCTTCGTCGCGACTTCGCTCAGATGCGCGCGATAAGCGGTGAGCTTGGCCGGCATGGCTTCGACCGGCATGACGTCATCGACCATGCCGGAAATTGCTGCGCTGTGCGGCATGCCGCTCATGGCATGGTGATCGAACTCGGCCTGAGCCAGCGTCAGCCCGCCGTGCTCCCTGATCGCTCTGATCCCCATCGTTCCGTCGCTTCCGACACCGGCGAGCACGATGCCGACGGCACGCTCGCCGCAATCTTCGGCCAGCGACGTGAAGAAGCTATCGATGGGTCGGCGATGCTCGCGCGTCGGCGCCGGCGACTGCACCTGGAGGACCTCGTCCTTGATAGTCAACGTTGCATCCGGCGGGATGACGTAGATGCAGTCCCTCTTGACCTCGAGCCCATCGCTGGCGACCGCCACGGGAATCGGGCTCTCCGCCGCCAACAACTCGACCAGGAGGCTTTTGTGGTTCGGCGCAAGGTGCTGCACCAGCACGAACGCCATGCCGGTGTCGGCCGGCAAGTTCGATAGAAAGCTCTTGAAGGCGACCAGACCTCCGGCCGAGGCGCCTATGCCGACGACCAAACATGGCTGATTGGGGTCCAGGTTGATCATAAGGACAACATACGGGGCAGGCATGCCAAAAGATAGTGTTGGAAAACGCCAAAAAACTGTTGCCTGAGGCCCACTTTTCGGCATGACACAGTATGTGGTGGTCGCACTGGCCCAGTCCCAAAGTACGGTTTCATCGCACCTGTGCTGTCGGGCATCGATGTGGCGACTTTCACGATGGTGGCGATCTGGTGCGAAGCCTTCAGCCAAGTCATCACTGCAGCAAAATACAGGCAGCCTTCAACTGTTAGCTATCCATCAGTCAGCAGCCAAAGCGCAAGCTCCTAGCCGCACAACGTCAGATCGACGCGATTGGCCCAGGCTGTGTGAGAACTCTGCAACGTTGCGTCAGGTGGCCGGAACCGCGCCGACGAGCCGGTTTTTCCGAGCGAACGCGACTATTCGGCACCAGATCGCGCCCTGTGACCGCCTGCAGGCGCCCTGGAGCCACCGTGCGCGCGCGGATTTCGAGCGAGGCTTGGCCATCACCGTCCGCATCGCCTCCAG
>JANOKV010000175.1:0-2198 GCA_031419415.1 Hyphomicrobiales bacterium
CCTGCGCCGGACACTTGATCCGGTGTCGACGGCGGCCGTCGCACCCGAAGTCGCGCCTGCGACCGGACTGCCGCCCCTGCTGGCTCGGATGCTCGACAACCAAGCCGCCGCCGGTCTGGCACCACCCTACCTGCCCAAAGACGACGCCCCACCAGATGACCGCGGCCCAGGTGACCGCGGCAACAACGACAATGGAGAGACCTCATGACCAAGAAGCTGCTCGCGCTCTACGGCCTGAAGTGGAACCCATTCGCCCCCGACGTGCCGGTCGAGGCGCTGCATGTCACCCGACGCATCGAGTCCTTCTGCTGGCGCGCCGAGCAACTCGTCGGCGAGGGCGGCTTCGCGTTGGTGACCGGTGCGCCGGGAACCGGCAAGTCCGTCACGCTGCGCATTTTGGCCGAGCGCCTCGGCGCACAACGCGACGTCAAGGTCGGCATCCTCACCCGACCGCAGGCCGGCCTGCCCGACTTCTACCGCGAGATGGGCGATCTGTTCAGCGTCGAGCTGCGGCCCGCCAACCGCTGGGGCGGCGCCAAGCTTCTTCGTGATCGCTGGCAGACGCACATCGACGCTGCCCTGTCGCGCCCCATCCTGATCATCGACGAGGCCCAGGAGATGCTGCCGACCGTGCTCGCTGAGCTGCGCCTGCTCTCGTCGGCCAAGCTCGACAGCCATATCCTCCTGACCGTCGTGCTCGCCGGCGACGGCCGCTTGCTCGAACGCCTGCGCTCCGACGAGTTGATGCCGCTCAACAGCCGCATGCGCGTCAGGTTGGCGCTGGAACGATCGACGCCTGACGAACTCCAGGAGTTGCTCGTTCACGCACTGCAGAAGGCCGGCGCGGTCAAGCTGATGACGCCCGAGTTGATCGCCACGCTCGCCGATCATGCCCAAGGCAACCCGCGCGCCCTCATGAACATCGCCGGCGAGCTGCTCTCGGTCGCAGCCCAACGCGAAATCCGCCACATCGACGAGAAGCTGTTCCTGGAGATCTGCGCCACGCCGCCCGTCCCCGAGACCAAGACGGCGAGGCAACGGCGATGAGCCTGCTGCCGGTCGAGCCCGCATGGCGTCTTGCCGAGCGCTCCGAAGAACACCGCTGGCTGGTCACCGGCCTCTGGGGCGAACAGGCCGTCGGCATCGTCGGCGGCGAGCCCAAGTGCTGCAAGTCGTTCCTGGCTCTGGACTTGGCCGTTGCTGTCGCATCGGGCATGCCATGCCTGCGCCGGTTCTCGGTGGCGCGCGCCGGCCGCGTCCTGCTCTTTGCCGCCGAGGATGCATTGCACATCGTGCGCCGACGCCTCGAAGGCATCGCCGCTGCTGCAGGCGTCGCGCTCGCCGACCTCGATATCCAGGTGATCACGTCGCCGGTGCTGCGCCTCGATCTCGACGCCGACCGTCGCAACCTCGCCGAGACCGTCGCCCGATTGCAACCGCGCCTGCTGATCCTCGACCCGTTTGTCCGGCTCCATCGCATCGATGAGAACGCCAGCGGCGAGGTCGCTCCGTTGCTCGCCTTCCTGCGAGAGCTGCAGCGCCGGCATGGTACAGCTGTGCTCGTCGTCCGTCACGCCAGGAAGGGTGGCGGCGGTGTCCGCGCCGGGCAAGCACTGCGCGGTTCCTCCGAGTTCCACGCCTGGGGCGACAGCAATCTCTACCTGCGCCGCGATGGCGATGATCTCTCGCTGTCGGTCGAGCATCGCGCGGCACCGTCGCCGAAGCCGCTCGCCATCGAGCTGGCCCAACGCGGCGACGCTCTCGCTCTGGAGGTCTCAGATCGGCGCGAGCCCGTGACGCCGGCACCAAGCTCGCTCGATGATCGCATCCTGGCCATCCTCGCCGAGGCCAATCAGCCGATCCCGTTCGCCGAGCTGCGATCGCAAGCACGAGTCCGTGCAATCACGCTGCACGAGCGGATCGGTGTGTTCTGCGCCGCCGGCCGCGTCGTCAAAATCGACGGCGGCTATCGCCTCGCCGACCGCTGATCGGCCAGGCGTTCAAGGGGCCCGTTCCCAGTTCCCGTTCCCAACGGCTCTACAGCGCACGGGAATGGGAACGCGCAACGGCGCCGAAGCCCCCGCTTCTCTTCACTTGCCTGATCCAACTTCCCTGGTTCGGCCCCATGCGGAGCCCTTCCTTCATCCCGGCCACACATATCCACCGCCGCCGTATCGAGTGGCGGTCAAGACCGGCCC
>JANOKV010000176.1:0-3332 GCA_031419415.1 Hyphomicrobiales bacterium
CCGCTGCAAGATCCGCGCGCCGGGATTCCCGCATCTGCAAGCCATGGACTTCATGAACCGCGGCCACCTGCTGGCCGATGTTTCCGCCATTCTCGGCAGCCTCGACATCGTGTTCGGGGAGATTGATCGGTAGGGGAACAGCGAAGCTTATGCCAAAGCGCACTCTATGGGTGATCAGCGGATATCGCAGCACGCAAGCGATATTTCGCGCCGAAGTGCCTATTGGCAGTCTTTCTGAAAAAGAAGTTGTCTCACTGCTGCAGAGGCTTTGCTGTAAGTACATGAGCCACGATGACATTGTGTCATCTTCCCTGCGACGACGATCCAGGGGGTATTCACAGGCCCTTGCACCACGCATCGATGCCAGCGTCGAACGCTTTGTGATTGAGGTCGGTCACAATCCTTATTTTTTGGCGTCGGCGAAGTAGGCGCGCTGCACAGCTCGGCCTGCAAACAATGCTCCTCTATACTGGCACGCTGCTCGCCGATTGCGTTGCTTGTTATCAGCGGCATGGCTTTACGGTGGAACGTATCGAGGTGCAGCCCGACCGCTCGGTGACGCATATGGTGAAGGTGCTTGAAACCTAGGCCGGTCAATGCATTCGACGTGCGGCCCGCAATGATCGTAATCGCGCATGCCTGATAGATCGCCTGACGACCCGCCCAGCCGCCCTCGAGGCCTGCCCACGAGCATTGCCAACACGCCCGTCGCCCGTGCCGCCCTACATGTGCTCCGCTTCGTCCGCGTCGTCGTCATTCGCACGCTCGAAGCGCTGCTTGCGATCATCATCGTCTTCGAGGAGTGGGGCTGGCGGCCGCTGGCGGCGGCGCTCGCGTCCCTGGCGCGGCTTGCCCCGGTCGCACGGCTCGAAGCGGGCATCGCCGGCCTGCCACCCTATCCCGCACTCATTGTCTTTGCGGGGCCGAGCATTCTCGTATTTCCCCTCAAACTGGCCTCGCTGTGGTTGATCGCGGACGGACAAGTCGTGCTGGCGACCCTGCTGTTCATCGGCGCCAAGATCGTCGGTACGGCGCTGTTGGCGCGCATCTTCCAGCTCACGCAGCCCGCCCTTATGCGGCTTGCCTGGTTCGCGTGGACCTACGAGACCGTAATGCCGTGGAAAGCCGCACTCGTTGCCCGCGTGCGGGCGTCGTGGGCGTGGCGCTTTGGCCGCATCGTCAAAGAGCGCATCAAGCGACAGGCGCGCGAGGGCTGGAACGCCCTGCGGCCCGCCATCGAACCTTGGGTCGCGCGGTTGCGCGCGATGATCAAACGACGCTGAGGGGCGCGGCTGGGACACCTTGTCGGGCGGCCCGGTCTCTCATGCCGCATAATCGGGTGTTGCTGGTCGCGGCCCGAGCACATAACCTGCGCCGGTTTTGTGCTGTCCGGACATCCGAGGGCCTTCGATGAAATTCACTGGCACCAAGTCCTATGTCGCAACCGACGACCTGAAGGTCGCAGTCAACGCGGCGATCACACTCGAGCGCCCGCTGCTGATCAAGGGGGAGCCGGGGACCGGCAAGACGGTGCTCGCCATCGAGGTGGCCAAGGCGCTCGGCGCGCCACTGATCGAGTGGCACATCAAATCGACCACCAAGGCCCATCAGGGCCTCTATGAATACGATGCGGTCTCGCGCCTGCGCGACAGCCAACTCGGCGACGAGCGCGTCAAGGACATTAGAAACTACATTCGCAAAGGCAAGCTCTGGGAGGCGTTCACGAACGGCGTGCGCCCGGTGCTTCTGATCGATGAGATCGACAAAGCCGACATCGAGTTTCCCAACGATCTGTTGCAGGAACTCGATCGCATGGAGTTCTACGTCTACGAGACCGGCGAAACGATCAAGGCCCACCAGCGGCCGATCGTCATGATCACGTCGAACAACGAAAAGGAGCTGCCGGACGCGTTCCTGCGCCGCTGCTTCTTCCATTTCATCAAGTTCCCCGATCCCGAGACCATGCGCCGGATCGTGGACGTGCACTTCCCCGGCCTCAAAGGCATGCTCGTCTCGGATGCGCTCAAAGTTTTCTACGATGTGCGCGACGTGCCCGGCATCAAGAAGAAGCCATCCACGTCGGAGCTGCTCGACTGGCTCAAGCTGCTCATGAACGAGGACATCGGCCCGGAAACACTGCGCGAGCGCGATCCCAAGAAGCTCATCCCGCCGCTGCATGGTGCGCTGCTCAAGAACGAGCAGGATGTCCACCTGTTCGAGCGGTTGGCCTTCATGGCCAAGCGCCAGCCGGCGAACTGATCAGGCTGCCAGGATGCGTTCGATGGCGCGCGCCGCCGTTTCGCGCGCCTCGGGCCTCAAGTGTAGTCCGACCTTGGTGCGTCGCCACAGCACGTCTTGGGCTGTTCGCGCCCATTCGTGGTCTCGGAAATAGGCCACCTCGCGCGCGGTGAGGCCGCCGCCCAGGTCGGCACCCAGATCGGCCGGCGTCTTGGCGTCGGCCAATACCGTCGAAATGTCGCTGCCGTGACGGCGGGCGAGCCGATCCAGCATGGCTCGGGGAATGCCGGGATACTGCCCCGACAGACCAGCGATGAACGCGCCGAGGTCAGCGCGCTGGATATCGCCCCCTGGCAGCGGCGCGTCGGCCGTCCATGCCGGCCCGCATCGTGGCAGATAGGGGCTGAGCCGATCCAGCGCCTCCTCGGCGAGGCGCCGATAGGTGGTGATCTTGCCGCCCATGACCGTCAGCAGAGGCGGCGTCGTCCCGCCAGCCGACAGATCCAGCCGATAATCGCGCGTGACGGCAGACGGGTCGGCACTGGCGTCATCGTAGAGGGGGCGCACGCCTGCAAAACGCCAGATAATGTCACTTGCTGTGATCGGCTGGCGAAACCAGCGCGATGCCACGTCCTGCAGATAGGCCTCCTCTGCCGCATCGATCGCCACCGTGGCCGGATCGCCGGTAAACACGACATCGGTGGTGCCAATGAGCGTGAAGCGCTCTTCGAACGGCAGGGCGAAAACCACCCGACCGTCGGGGTGCTGCAACAGATAGGCATCGTCAGCCCCGGCGATGCGCGGCACGACGATGTGGCTGCCTTTGATGAGCCGCAAGGGGGGATGTGACGCGATGAGCGGTGCGGCGACGAGCGACGCCACCCGGTCCACCCAGGGTCCCGCCGCATTGACGAGGGCGCGAGCGCGCACCACACGCATCCCATCGCGGCCGGCGATCCGCACGCGCCAGAAGTGGCCGTCCGGCTCGATGCCCACCACGGGGGTGCGGGTCAGAATTTCAGCGCCACGGTCAGCGGCCGCCCGCGCGTTGAGCACGACGAGGCGCGCATCGTCGACCCAGCAGTCCCAGTAAG
>JANOKV010000177.1:0-2564 GCA_031419415.1 Hyphomicrobiales bacterium
TATTTCCTTCCGATCAGGCTGGCCAGGTAGTCGTCGTCCCAGGCGGCGACTTTGCGTTTGACGCGCAGGCTGTCCTTGCCCGGCGCCTGCCGCAGCAGGTTACTCGCCATGTGCTTCACGGTCGCGAAGTTGGCCGGCGCGTTCTTCTTGCGGATGCGGCACTCGTCGTCGCGGAACACCATGTCCATCACCCAGTGCAATCCGTTCTCGATGCTCCAGTGGCCGCGGATGGCCGCGCCGATGCGCTCGGCGCAAGCCGATAGTGAGGTGATGTAGAAGCGCGTCTCGGTCTCGCTCTTGGCCCCGATCTCGCGACGGCTTTCAACCATCACGATGCCGGCTAGGCCCACCCAGGTATGACGCTCATTGAGCCAATCGATGGCGCCAATGACCGTCACGGTTCGGGTCTCGATGCGTCCGTGGCTCTTCTCCACCGTCTGGTGGCGTGAGGGCTTGCAATCCGCGTAGTTGTTGGCTTTCTGCTCGGTGAAGAACGCTTCCACGTCGTCGCGCAACGTGCCCTGATTGCCTTTCAACGCGAGCACGTAGTCAGCCTGCCGCTCGATGATTTTCGCTGCGATCTCGCGTTGGCAGCCCATGGCATCGATGGTCACGACGGCGCCCCTGATCGTCAACATGTCGAGCAGCTTCGGAATGGCCGTGATCTCGTTCGACTTGTCGGCGACCTTGACCTGGCCGAGCACGAGGTTCTGCCTGGCGCTCCATGCCGACACCATGTGGATCGGAGCCTTCGCTCCACCGTCCTGATAGGAGCGCCGCAGCGTCTGGCCGTCGATGGCGATGATGCCGGCATCGAGCCCGGTCAGGCTCGTGACCCAGGCGACGAAGCACGCCTGGAATTGTTCGGCGTCGAGGACCGCGAATATGTCACCGAGCTGATCGTGCGACGGGGTCTCGTCCTCGAATGGCCGGAAACGGCGCAGAAATGCCAGCTTCTTTTCTCAGTATCGGGCGATCTCGACCCAGCTCTCGCAACCGGCGATCACCCCGAGCAGCACCAGCAGGAGCACCTCGTCGAGGGGATAGAGCACCTTGGCCCGCTGACGCGGGTCAACAAGCGCTTCAAAAGACTCCAGAAAATCGACGATCGTGTCGAACGCCTCGGCCGCTTTCTGCGTCGCCAATTTGCCAGCCATGCCGGTGATCCTCCTCCCGAATCAAGAGGACACCCACAGATTCAGCATTCCCTCGTCATGTCACGCCAAGATTCACCCAATCGCCCTGGCGGTGGCACCTTTCAACATGACCAGCCTGATCATCCGTGTTAACGTAATCTAGGCAATGAGGGAGATAATGACCGCGCCTCACTCCCGGTGTGATCCAGCTCACCGCTGCCTGCCGCGATGCAACGCATGGAGGACGTCATGGCTGAGAGCGTGTACAAGATCATCGAACTCGTTGGCACCAGCACCGAGTCCTGGGAGAAGGCAGCGAAGGCTGCAGTAGATCGAGCCTCAAAATCGCTCAGAGATCTTCGCGTTGCGGAAATTGCCCAGCTGGACATGCAGCTGAAAGACGGCAAGGTGGAAGCCTATCGCGCGAAGGTAAAAGTTTCCTTCAAATATGAGGGCGGCGACTGATACATCGCACCCCACCGATCGACCAGTACGAGCCTTCTCTAGAATCTGGATTAATAGAGAAGTTCACAGTCTCGTTCGACGGATGCGGGCTGTTGCTGCGGGCGGCGTCATCGCGCGGCTCGCCGCGGCGCTGCCAGACCGGCGGGCTCCGACGCGCATCGGAACCACTCGGCCGAGATCATCGGCTGTCGTGTTCGGCACCTGCTGCAGCAAAGACGACGCCATCAATCACGATCAACTGCGGCATGCTCCAGCGTCGAAGATGGCTGTTGGCCGCTGCCCCGAGACGGCTGCGCCGCTCGCCTCATAATCAACCATCAGTCGTTCGGGAATGCGCCGACGAAGACGGACGCGGCGCGTCTCAGCTGCGTCGTTGTCGATAAGTTCATAACTGTCCGCAAGGGTAAGACAGCGACCAGACAACCGCATGTCCGGTCGAGTTGGGTCAATTTCGCCGCGCTCCCCATCACCTACCACTCCACTTTCGGCTAACCTACCGAAGACCGGACGACCTGATCGCTCACCAGTCCCAATCGAATGGTGCTCGCTCCTGTGATGGGTTTCGGATGTCGGCCCATCGCAGGGGAATCCACGCACACGGGGGTCGACGTCCGGAAGCCTTCACACTCGCCGTTCTGTGCGCACGACGGTCTGCCTTTGGCCTAGAAATTCGCCAGCGCTTCAAGAGTGGGCCCACTCAGTCATCCCATCGAGATGATGCTTTGCCGCTTCGCGCGAGCAGCGATCTCGATGCGCCAAGTGGCCAAGGCGAACAGCGCCCAGCCACCATGAAAAAATACTCCTGCAGCTACGACAAGGCCGCCGGGAATCGGACCAATGGCGGCACGCTCCCAAAGATCCGTAAGAGTGATCAGAGGCACGGGGTGGATCGCGAGCTTGCCGTAGTACGCGATAGCCTGGATGACAAAAATCCAGGCGTAGGTACGGCGCAGCCGTCGACCG
>JANOKV010000178.1:0-19947 GCA_031419415.1 Hyphomicrobiales bacterium
GTTCGTTATGCGGGGTGCGCACGAGCTGCGTGCGCGTCCTGATTGCATCGCGTTCGTGAACCAGAGCGGTTCGCGAGCCAGAGGAGTGCTTCGATGACGCGCCGGCCTGAAAACGAAGCGTTCGCGCAAACCTCGTTCCTGCAGGGCGCCAATGCCGCCTACATCGAAGAGATGCAGGCTCAATATGAGCAAAACGCTGGCTCGGTGACGGACGAGTGGCGATTGTTTTTCCAGAGTATGCATGAGGAAGCCGGACGCAGTGGGCCGCACGACGGGCGCGGGAATGGGGCCCCATCGTGGGCCACGCCTCTCGAGCAGTTGCAGACTAACGGCGAGCTGACGTCGGCGCTGGCAGGCGAGTACGGCGCCGTCGAAGGGCGCGTGCGTGATCGTTTGGCGGCGCGCGCGCAGACCGTTGGCTACGAGGTGTCCCCGGCGGCCACCTACCGCGCCACTCAGGACAGCCTGCGCGCACTGATGCTGATCCGGGCCTACCGCGTTATGGGCCACTTGGTGGCTGATCTCGATCCGCTCGGGCTCGCGGAGCGCAAATCGCATCCCGAGTTGCGCGCGGAGACTTATGGCTTCACCGACGCCGACCTCGACCGCCCGATTTTCATCGACAAGGTGTTTGGCGGCATCGAGACGGCGTCGATCCGCAAGATTCTGGCGATCCTGCGACGCACCTATTGCCGCAAGATCGGCGTCGAGTTCATGCACATCACGAGCCCGGCGCAGAAGCGCTGGATCCAAGAGCGCGTCGAGGGGGAGGCCAAGGACGCGCACTTCACGCCAGAGGGCAAGCGCGCCATCCTCAACAAGCTGATCGAAGCGGAAGCGTTCGAGACGTTCGCCGACGTCAAATACACGGGCACCAAGCGGTTCGGTCTCGATGGCGCCGAGGCGATGATTCCCGCACTCGAGCAGATCATCAAGCGGGGCGGCCAGCTCGGCGTCAAAGAGATCGTCATCGGCATGGCGCATCGCGGGCGTCTCAATGTGCTCGCCAACGTGATGTCGAAGCCCATGCGCGCCATCTTCAACGAATTCAAAGGCGGCTCGTTCAAGCCTGACGATGTCGAGGGATCTGGCGACGTCAAATATCACCTGGGCGCGTCGTCGGATCGCGAGTTCGACGGCAACCGGGTGCACTTGTCGCTGACGGCCAACCCGTCGCATTTGGAGATCGTCGATCCGGTGGTGCTGGGCAAGGTGCGCGCCAAGCAAGACCAGCTCAAATGTCAGGCGGGGGAGCGAACGCCGGTTTTGCCACTGCTCATCCATGGAGATGCTGCGTTCGCTGGTCAGGGTGTCGTGGCCGAATGCTTCGGGTTGTCGGGCCTCAAAGGGCATCGCACGGGCGGGTCGATCCACTTCATCATCAACAATCAGATCGGCTTTACGACCAACCCGAGGCTATCGCGATCGTCGCCTTATTGCTCCGATGTGGCCAAGATGGTCGAGGCGCCTATTTTCCACGTTAATGGCGACAACCCGGAAGCAGTCGTTCACGTCGCCAAGATTGCGACGGAGTTCCGACAGCGCTTCCAGAAGCCCGTCGTCATCGACATGTTCTGCTATCGGCGATACGGCCATAACGAGTCGGACGAGCCCGCGTTCACACAGCCGATCATGTACCAAAAGATCAAGGCGCACCCCTCCGTGGTGACGATCTATGGCAAGCAACTCTCCGAGGAATCCGTTCTGCCGGCCGAAGAATTCGACGGGATGCGCGCCACCGTTCGGGCGCATCTGGACGACGAGCTGGCCGCGGCCGACAGCTACAAGCCCAACAAGGCGGATTGGCTGGATGGGCGTTGGGCCGGCGTCGGTCATGCCCAGGACGATGATCGTCGCGGCGATACGGGCGTTGCCCTCGACGTTCTCAAAGACGTGGGCCGACGCCTCACGACGCTGCCGCAGGATTTTGGCGCGCATCGCACCATCGATCGATTGTTGGCCCGTCGCCGCGAGATGATCGAAACCGGCGAGGGCCTCGATTGGGCCATGGCCGAGCATCTGGCGTTCGGCACGGTGCTGAAGGAGGGTGTTCCGGTTCGCTTGTCTGGGCAGGACGTCGAGCGCGGGACATTTTCGCAGCGCCACTCGGTGCTGATCGATCAACAGAGCGAGAGACGCTATACGCCGCTGAAATACGTGTCTCCCGATCAGGGCCGGTTCGAGGTCATCAACTCGATGCTGTCGGAAGTGGCCGTGCTGGGTTTCGAATACGGGTATTCCCTGGCAGAGCCCAACGCCCTCGTCATGTGGGAAGCGCAGTTCGGCGACTTCGCCAATGGCGCACAGGTGGTGTTCGACCAATTCCTGTCGTCGGGGGAACGCAAATGGCTGCGCATGTCTGGCCTCGTGTGCCTTCTACCCCACGGCTATGAAGGCCAAGGGCCCGAGCATTCTTCCGCGCGGCTCGAGCGCTTCTTGCAGATGAGCGCCGAAGACAATTGGCAGGTCGCCAATTGCACGACGCCAGCAAACTACTTCCACATTCTGCGCCGCCAGGTTCGTCGCGAGTTTCGCAAGCCGCTCATTCTGATGACGCCCAAATCACTCCTGCGCCATAAGCGGGTGGTCTCGCGGCTCGACGAGATGGCGACGGGCACGACGTTCCACCGCGTCCTCTGGGATGATGCCCAATCCAAGCCCGGTCAGCCGATCGTATTGAAGCCTGACGCCGAGATCAGGCGCGTCGTGCTTTGCTCGGGGAAGGTCTATTACGACCTTTACGAGGGGCGCGAGGCGGCGGGCATCGACGATGTCTATCTCATGCGGGTCGAGCAGCTATATCCGGTGCCGGCGCGCGCGCTGATCGCCGAACTCGGGCGGTTCACCAATGCCGAGGTCGTGTGGGCGCAGGAAGAGCCGCGCAACATGGGCGCATGGTCGTTCATCGAAGGCGCGCTCGAATGGGTTCTGGGGCATCTGTGGGTCAAGTCGAAGCGGCCCCGCTATATTGGCCGCGCCTCGTCTGCAGCGACAGCGACTGGACTTGCCTCACGCCATGCCGCCGAGCAGAAGTCGATCGTCGAACAGGCGTTGGCGAAGTGAAGGGTGAAGGTCGCGCGTCCCTTCGACAGGTCGCCGTTTTGCCAAGTCGTGCGTTTGCTGATTGGGATCGCTCTCGCGTAGAGGCGGACCTGTCGTGACCCACCTATCCCACGAGGACTGAATGGCTATCGAAATCAAAGTTCCAGCGCTCGGGGAATCGGTCACCGAGGCGACCGTCGGTAAGTGGCTGAAAAAGGCCGGTGAGGCGGTCGCCGCCGACGAGCCGCTGGTCGAGCTCGAGACGGACAAGGTCGCCATCGAGGTGCCATCACCGGCGGCCGGCATTATGGGCGAAATCGTGGTGGCGGAAGGTGAGACGGTTTCAATCGGAACGGTCTTGGGAAGCATTCGAGAGGGCGCGGTCGCGACGAGCGCCGCCAAACCTGCGGCCGCGAAGGCGACGGCCGCGCCGCCCGCGACACCCGCTTCGCGGCCACCTTCACAGCCAACCGCTATGATGCCGGCGCCGGCAGCGCGCAAGATCCTGGATGAAAAGGGCATCTCCGCCGCCGATGTCACTGGCTCCGGGCGACGCGGGCAGGTGCTGAAAGAGGACGCGGTGGCGGCGCAGGCTACCCCTCCAACTCCGGCGCCTTCGGTTCCAGCAGCGCCCGCGCCCCTAGCCTACGCGCCACCCACGTCCGTTGCCGCCGCCGTACCTGCTATGCGAGCGCCGGTTGCGCCGAACGACGTGTCGCGCGAAGAGCGGGTGCGCATGACGCGACTGCGCCAGACCATTGCGCGGCGTCTCAAGGATGCGCAAAATTCGGCCGCCATGCTCACCACGTTCAATGACGTGGACATGGGCGCGGTCATGAAGCTGCGCACCGAATACAAAGATTTGTTCGAGAAGCGCCACGGCGTGCGCCTGGGTTTCATGGGGTTCTTCGTCAAAGCCTGTCTGACGGCCCTGCGCGAAATTCCCGCTGTCAACGCGGAGATCGACGGCGCCGACATCGTCTACAAGAATTACTACCACATTGGCGTCGCCGTCGGCACGGACAAGGGGCTCGTCGTGCCCGTCGTGCGTGAGGCCGATCGGTTGACGCTGGCTGAGGTCGAAGGCCGGATCAATGATTTTGGTCGCCGCGCCCGGGACGGTAAACTCGGTATCGAAGAGATGCAGGGCGGTACATTTACGATCACCAATGGCGGCGTCTACGGCTCGCTGATGTCGACGCCGATCCTCAATGCGCCCCAGTCGGGAATTCTAGGCATGCACCGCATCGAGGAACGCCCCGTGGTGCGCGGTGGCCAGGTCGTCGTGCGGCCGATGATGTATCTGGCGCTGAGCTACGATCACCGCATCGTCGACGGCAAAGAAGCCGTGACGTTCCTTGTGCGCGTCAAGGAATGCCTGGAAGATCCGCAGCGTTTCCTGCTGGATTTGTGAGCGACGGCTGAGGTCGGCGGGCGGCGGAACCACCTCGATGAATTGGCTGACAGGATTTGGGCCGCTGCGTTATACCGGGCTAATCGGGATGTTGTGGATGGCGGGGCCGACACTCTTCGTCGGGCATTCGCTTTGGGGGCTGTTGCGACGGTATCGTCTGCGGTCGCGGGCGGTGTTGGTCGCGGCCGAGATCACAGCCGTCGATGTCTTCACCAGTGTGGAGGCTGTCGTGGGTATGGTGGTCGATCTTGAGCTTCGCTACGACGTGAATGGGCGGAGTTATTCGCATCGCGCGACTCGGTCGGATCATCATAAACAGAACTACGAGGCTGGTGGGACGATCGAACTGGTCTACGAGCGCGCCAATCCAGCAAATGTCATGGATGCGGAGCGCCGGCCCTGGGACGACGTGATCGGACCGGTAGTGTTCAGTGGTCTGTTGTTCGTATTCATGGGATGGCTGTGGCTATTCCTATCGGGATTGAGTTGGCGATTGTGGTCGTCTCATTAGGCGACGCAGGTTTTTGGGATAGAGCGATGTCCAACACCTACGACCTCGTCGTCATCGGCACGGGACCGGGCGGCTACGTGTGCGCCATTCGGGCGGCGCAGCTCGGATTAAAAGTCGCCGTCGTCGAAAAGCGCAGCACGCATGGGGGGACCTGCCTCAATGTCGGCTGCATTCCGTCGAAGGCGTTGCTGCATGCGAGCGAACTTTACGCCGACGCCGTGCATTCGTTCGCCGGTATGGGGATCAAGGTGCGGCCGGAGTTGGACCTGGCCCAGATGCAGACGTTCAAGGACGAAGGCGTCGCCGGTAATGTGCAGGGCGTGGCGTTCCTCCTGAAGAAAAACAAGATCGATACATTCCACGGGATGGGGCGCATTGCTGGTCCGGGTCGGGTCGAGGTGACGCTGGCGGCCGGTGGGACGCAGGCGCTCTCGGCCAAGAACATCGTCATCGCTACTGGTTCCGACGTGGCGCAGTTGCCCGGTATCGATATCGATGAATTGACGATCCTGTCGTCGACGGGCGCGCTGACGCTGCCGGTCGTCCCGCAGCGCATGCTGATTGTAGGAGCAGGCGTCATCGGGCTCGAACTGGGGTCGGTGTGGCGACGGCTCGGCGCGGAGGTGGTCGTCGTCGAATATCTCGATCGCATCCTGCCGGGCATGGACCTCGACGTCGCAAAGTCGTTCCAGCGCATTCTCCAGAAGCAGGGCTTCACCTTCAAGTTGTCCTGCAAGGTGACCAAGGTCGAAAAGACGCCACCGAATGGGCAGACCGTGACCATCGAGCCGTCAGCGGGTGGCGCAGTCGAAACGATCGAGACGGATATCGTGCTCGTTGCGGTCGGGCGGGCGCCCTTTACGGAGGGGTTGGGCCTCGCGGAGGCCGGCGTGGCGCATGATGTGCGGGGTCGGGTCGAGGTCGATGCGCACTGGCGCACGAACGTGGAAGGCATCTACGCCATCGGTGATGTGATCAAAGGCCCGATGCTCGCCCACAAGGCGGAGGAGGAAGGCGTGGCGCTGGCCGAAACACTGGCAGGCCAGAGCGGGCACGTGAATTACGGCGTCATCCCGAGCGTCATCTACACGGCTCCCGAAGTCGCCTTCGTCGGACAGACCGAGGAAGAATTGAAGGCCGCCGGCATCGCCTATCGCGTCGGCAAGTTCGGCTTCATCGCCAACGGCCGCGCCAAGGTGAACAAGACGACGGACGGCTTCGTGAAGGTGTTGGCGGACGCCGCGACCGACCGCGTGCTGGGCGTGCACATCATCGGGCCGCACGCGGGAGAGTTGATCGCGGAGGCCTCTGTGCTGATGGAATTCGGCGGCTCAGCCGAGGACCTGGCGCGCACCTGTCACGCGCATCCCACGCTCGCCGAAGCCGTCAAAGAAGCAGCCATGGCCGTCGATAAGCGGGCGATCCATACGTGAGAGGTGGCCGCCTCACGCCGCCGTGTCGCTCAATCCACCCGCCCTCGCCAGTTCGCGCAGGTGATGGTCGGCGTTGCCGAAGGCGAGGTCGAGCATGGTCAGCCGTTTGAAATAGTGGCCGGCCTTGTACTCGAGCGTCATACCGATACCGCCATGAAGCTGCACCGCGTCTTGGCCGATGTGGCGTCCCGAGCGGCCGATCTGCACCTTTACGGCGTGCATGGCGCGGCGACGCTCCAGCGTGTTGTCTTCCTCGGCCATCATGGTCGCGTAATAAACCATGCTGCGGGATTGCTCGAGGTGGGTGAACATGTCCACCGAGCGGTGCTGAAGCACTTGGAACGTTCCGATCGGTTGGCCGAACTGTTTGCGCGTCTTGAGGTAGTCGACGGTTGCCGTGTGCAGCACATCCATGCAGCCGACGGCTTCGGAGGCTTGGAAGGCGATCGCTTCATCGACGGTGCGTTCGAGGGCGGCTAAACCTTTGCCGGGAGGGCCCAGCACGTCGGCCGCCGCGACCTTGACGCTGGAGAATGAAATATCCGCAGCGCGCTGGCCATCCTGGGTCGGGTAGCCGCGACGAGAAATGCCAGTTGCCTTGCCGTCGACGACGAAGAGGCCGATGCCGTCCTTGGCGCGGCGATCTCCCGCGACGCGCGCCGTGACGATCAACGTGTCGGCGCTGTCGCCGTAGAGCACGACGCATTTTTCGCCTTCTAGGACGAAGCCGCCGCTGGTGTCTGCTTTGGCTGTGACGCCGACATCGAAGAGATCGAAGCGCGACTGCTTTTCCTGGTGCGCCAGAGCGAACGTCGTTTTGCCTTCGATGAGGCCCGGCACAAGCCGCGCCCGTTGCTCGGCGCTCGCGGCATGGCGCAGCAGCCCGCCGGCCAGGACGACGGTCGGCACATAGGGTTCGAGCGCCAGCGTCCGCCCGAGCGCCTCGGCGACGATCATCATCTCGACGGGGCCTTGGGCGAGCCCGCCATCGGCTTCGGCGAACGGAATGCCGAGGAGGCCCTGGTCGGCGAGTTCTTTCCAGATGCTTTCGCTGTAGCCTTTGGGCTCTGTCATCAACGCCATGCGGGTCTTGACGACATCGGGATAGCGGCGCGCGAGCAGGCCGTTGACGCTGTCGGAGAGCAGCCGCTGGTCGTCGGAGAGGTCGAGATCCATGGGGTATCCTGAGTTATTCGGTCGAGACGCCGGAGATCAGAACCCCAGCACGGCCTTGGCGATAATGTTTCGCTGGATTTCGTTGGTGCCGCCGTAGATGGAGACTTTGCGGTTGTTGAAATAACCCGGCGCTGTCGGCGTCGCCCACTCGAGGCCGACGGGGGGCTCGTTGTGGCCGATGTCGGGGTCTTGCGGCTCGTAGGGCAGTGCGAGGGGACCGGCGACTTCCATCAACAGTTCGGTCGTGAGTTGCTGCAACTCGCTGCCTTTGATTTTGAGGATCGACGAGGCTGGGTTGGGCTTGCCGCCGCGACCTTGGCCGCGCTCTTGAGAGATGACGCGGAGTTGGGTCATCTCCAGCGCCTTCAGCTCGACCTCGACGGCGGCGACTTTCTCGCGGAAGCGTTCGTCATCGCCCAGGGAGCCGTCGCCCGACGGGACGAGACGCGCGAGTTCCTTGATGCGGGCCACTCGCATTTTCGACACGCCCACACGCGCGATGCCTGTACGTTCGTTGCCCAGCAGATACTTGGCGCAGTCCCAGCCACGGTTTTCCTCGCCAACGAGATTTTCGACGGGAACTTTGACGTTGTCGAAGAACACCTCGTTGACTTCGGTGCGGCCTTCCATCGTCACGATCGGGCGAACCTCGATGCCGGGCGTTTTCATGTCGATCATGATGTAGGAAATGCCGAGCTGCTTTTTCGCGCCCGGATCGGTGCGCACGAGACAGAAGATCCAGTCGGCATACTGCGCGAGCGTGGTCCATATTTTCTGGCCGTTGACGATGTAGTGGTCGCCTTGGCGGACCGCCGTCGTGGCGAGCGAGGCCAGATCGGAGCCCGCGCCTGGCTCCGAAAAGCCCTGGCACCACCAGTCGTCGCAGGCGGCGATGCGCGGAAGGTGGTGCGCTTTCTGTTTTTCGGTGCCGAACTGGATCAACACGGGGCCGTGCATCGTCACGTTGAAGCCGACAGGCGAAGGCACACCGGCAAGCTGCATCTCTTCGCCGAAAATGTAGAACTGGATCGAACTCCAATCCTTGCCACCCCATTGCGTCGGCCAGCCGGCAACGGCCCAGCCTTTCGCGTGCAGACGCTTGTGCGAGGTGACGAGGTCATCCTTGGTCAGCTCGCGGCCCTCGATTGACTTGCGCCGGATGGCGAGGGGAATTTCATTCTGGAAGAACGTGCGCACTTCGGCACGGAAGGCGTTCTCTTCGGGGCTGAAGCGCAAGTCCATCGACGGTCTCCTCGGGTTGTCGGGGCATTGAAGAGCAGCGGCGTGCGAAGTGCAATCGGGGAGTTGGAAGGAAGGCAATAGGCGGTAGGCAGTCGAGTGGTGGGCAAATTATACGCTCCGGTTTCCCGGACGACGATCGTATCGCACCCGCCCCTTGTGTCCTGGACGTCGCCCGGGGCGCGGCGATCCGGGATCAGGGGGGCAAGGCGTGGATGACGGTCCCAGCGCGCCGCTGCGTATGTCCACAGCGGCGCCAATTGAACCTCTCTTGCTCATGACGCGATCCCGGCTCTCGCGTTCGCTCGGCCGGGACGACGTGGCGAGTAGGTCGACCGCCTCGACGACAACTATGCCGCCAGCGTGCATCGGCCGTTGTTGATCACCGTCACGTCGCGTTCTTTCAGGCGGCAGCGGAACGAGACCACTTTCCCGTCGATCCAGCAATCCGTGATGATGGTTTCACCAGGGTAGACGGGCGAAGAGAAGCGCACGTCGAAGCCGGTGATCTTGGTGTGGTCGTACTTGCAGACCTCGGTCAGGATCGCACGGCAGGCGGTGCCGTAGGTGCACAGCCCGTGCAAGATCGGCACCGGGAAGCCGACGCGCTTGGCGAGTTCGGGATCGGCATGGAGCGGGTTCCTGTCGCCGTTCAAGCGGTAAAGCAGGGCCTGATCGATGCGGGTCTCGAGCGGGATGGAGACATCGGGCTTACGGTCGGGAATCTTATGCGCATCGAGGCCAGCCCCGTTCGGGCCACCAAAGCCGCCATCCCCGCGCGCGAATGTCGTCGAGATCATCGTGTAGAGCGGTTCGTTGTCGGCAGCCGAGCGCACCGCGACCTCGGTATTGATCACCGCGCCCTTGCCGGCACCTTTATCGAATGCCGAGATGACGCGGCTGTCGGCGATGATTTCGCCTTCCGGCTCGAGCGGGCGGTGCAGCGTCAGGCGCTGCTCGCCGTGCACGACTTTGGTGTAATCGTAGCCGCAGTCCTTGAGCAGCGGGATGCGCGTCAGCACGGTCGCCAGCGTCGGCACGGTTTTGAGCTTGGTCGCTTCGAACGTGTAGGCCAGCTCATTAGGATCATAAGGGTCGCGCCCCATACCCACCCCGACGGCATAAAGCATGGTTTCGCGATCGGCGTACGTGAAGCGATCGCCGGTGCGCTTCAGGGACATTAGTGTTTCGTAGTTCAGAGGCATGTGGAGGTCTCCGGGGCCAAGGAATGGGGAGCGATTGGGGAGGTGTCTGGCCTTCGGCCTGACACCGAATTGCGCATATATGGCTACCATAGTGGAGCGGTGTCAGGCCGTAGGCCAGACACCGCTCGGCGTTCGCTCAATCCAAATCGACGCCGTCCATGCCGGCATTCTTGCGGACCTTGGGAAGCTGCTCGCGGAACAGGCGGCCGGCTTCGCGCGGGTCGAGTGTCTGCACGCGTTCGTCACCGCGCCTCCAGCCTTCGAGCACGGCGATGCGGCCGAACCCGGCCTGGAAGACGCGCCCAGTGATGTCTTGCGCCTCTTCGCTGCACAGATAAACGACGGTGGGCGATACCCATTTGGGATCGCGCATGGCGAGCTGTTCGGGCGTCAACTCGCGCAGCCCTTCGGTCATGCGCGTCTGGGCGGACGGCGATAGCGCGTTGACGGTGACGCCGATGCGGCGCAGTTCGCGCGCCGCGATGACTGTGAAGGCGGCGATGCCCGCTTTGGCGGCGCCATAGTTGGTTTGGCCCACATTGCCGTAGAGCCCCGTCGTCGAGCTGGTGTTGATGATGCGGCCCTTGACCGGACCATTGATCTTCTTGGATTCCTCGCGCCAGTAGGCGGCGGCATGGCGCGATGGGGCAAAGGTTCCCTTCAGATGGACTTGGATGACTGAATCCCACTCCTGCTCCGTCATGTTGACGAGCATACGGTCACGCAGGATGCCGGCATTGTTGATCAGGATGTCGAGCTTGCCGAAAGCGCTGATAGCGTGGTCGATCATGCGCTTAGAGCCGTCCCAACTGGACACGTCCTCGCCGTCGACAATGGCCTCACCGCCCATCTTCTTGATTTCGGCGACGGTTTGGGCGGCGTAACTGTCGTCGCGGCCCGACCCGTCGACGTTGGCGCCGATATCGTTGACGACGACTTTGGCCCCTTCTTTCGCGAGCAACAGGGAATGTTCGCGGCCGAGGCCCCGACCCGCTCCCGTGACGATCGCCACGCGTCCTTCACACAAACCCGCCATGCGCATGTCCTCCGTGTTTTTATGTGTCCCCGACAGTGTGCGACGGCGGACGGGCGAAGCGCAATGGCGATGCATCGAATGGGGGCAATCCCCGCACGCCCCGCCTGCGGATCGTCAGTTCACCCCGACCGCTCGGCTCATGGCGGGTCCAATCTCGGCGTTGATGACGAGGTCGGCGATGTCGTCCTGCTCGGTCGGGTCACGATTGAGGATCACATATCTGGCGCCATTGCGCATGGCCATGATGGGGAATCCGGCCGCCGGATAGACGACCAACGAGGAGCCGAGCGTGATGAAGAGGTCGGCCTCGAGTGCCACCTCCCGAGCCCGCTCCATCTCAGGCTCGGGCATGGATTGGCCGAAGGAGATCGTCGCGGTCTTGATCATGCCGCCACAGTCCGTGCAGAGCGGCAGCGTCTCGTCGATGGCAAAGATTTCTCGCACCCATTCGAGGGTGTAGCGGTGTCCGCAGTCCAGGCAACTCGCGTAGGTGGCGTTGCCGTGCAGCTCGATCACCTTGTCGTCGGGCACGCTAGAGGCCTGGTGCAGGCCGTCGATGTTCTGGGTGATGATGGCTGGCATGCGGCCCAACTCGACGAGGCGGGCCAGTGCCCGGTGGCCGGCGTTGGGCGTGGCGGCCTTCATGACCGCATCGGAGGCGAACTTGCGTCGCCACGATTCGCGCCGGGATTCAGCCGAGCTGATGAAATCCCCGAATTCGATCGGTTTGAATTTCGTCCAGATCCCACCCGGCGAACGGAAATCGGGAATGCCCGATTCCGTCGAGATGCCAGCGCCGGTGAAGGCGACAATGCAGGTGGCGTCGGCGATCATGCGCGCGAGTTCGTCGACTTTGGTCATGGCTCGCTCCTGGATGGCCGATCCTTGTCCGATGGCGGGTATGACTACCACGAGCTGGCCCGCCTGCCGAGGCGTCGATGCTGGCGCTTTACTTCCGGGTAGACGGATGGCGCGGAACCGGAATATCGCCTAGGTTTTCGGGCAGAGCATAGTCTGGGAGACGAGGACGCGATGGATTTTACGATCGACGAGCCGCTGGCCGAGCTTCGCGACAAGGTTGCAGCCTTCGTGCGCGAAAAAATCATCCCCTTCGAGAAAGACCCGCGCTGGAGCCATCACGGCATTCCGGAGGACATGCGCCAGGATTTGAATGCGGTGGCGAAGGAAGCTGGCCTACTGGGGATCAATTCGCCGAAGGAATACGGCGGACAGGGGTTCTCGCACTTCGAGCAGGCGGTCGTGTTCGAGGCGGCAGGCTATTCGATCCTGGGACCGATCGCGCTGCATTTTCATGCGCCCGACGAGGGCAATATCAATCTGCTGCATCAGGTGGCGACGCCAGCGCAGAAGGCGAAATACTTGAAGCGTTTGGCGACGGGGGAGGTGCGCTCGTGCTTCGCTATGACCGAGCCCGATGGCGGCGCCGGCGCCGATCCGGTGCTGCTCAAAACCCGGGCAACGCCGGACGGTAATAGCTTCGTCATCAGCGGTCGCAAGACGCTGATCACGGGGGCGGAGGGTGCGGCGTTCGGCATCATCATGGCGCGGACGGGCGATGGACCGGGCGATTGCACCATGTTCCTGACTGAACTGCCCAACCCGGCCTTCAAGATCCACCGGGTGCTCGGCACCATGGATTCCAGTTTCATGGGCGGGCACGCGGTCATCGACATCGACAATCTGCGCGTATCAGGTGACGATATTCTGGGTGAAGTGGGCAAAGGCTTCCAGTACGCGCAGGTGCGGCTAGCGCCCGCCCGTCTGACGCACTGCGAGCGGGGGCTCGGCTCCGCAATCCGCGCCCACGACATCGCCACCGAATATGCCCGCCATCGGCAATCGTTCGGCAAGCGGCTGGGGGATCATCAGGGCGTCTCGTTCATGCTGGCCGACAATGCGATGGACATCCACCTGTCCCGGCTCGCGATCTGGCATACGGCATGGACGCTGGACAACGGCGGCCGCGGCTCGACCGAGAGTTCCATGGCCAAGGTGATGTGTTCGGAAGCGATCTTCCGGGTCGTCGACCGCTCGATGCAGATCCTGGGCGGCAGTGGCGTCACGGATGACACGATGGTCGAGCGCATCTTTCGCGATGTGCGCGCCTTCCGGATCTATGACGGGCCGTCGGAAGTCCATCGGCATGCGTTGGGTAGACGCATTGTCGAAGGCGAACGCAAGAAGCCGGCAAAGACGCACTGAAGCAAGACCGACACGACACCCCGACGAACCTTGGCGGTTCGTCGGGGAAGGCCAGTCGAGCGCGCCTGCGCTGTGGATCGGTTCAGCGGGTCATTGTGACCGTTGCCGACGAGCCGCCACCGGCGAAGGCCGCGTTCATGGAGCGGCCCTTCACTGTAATGTGCAATGTTCCCGTGATGCCGTACTCGAGATTTTCGAAATTGCCGATGAAGCGATTGGGGCTCGTCTGGGCAACCACAGCGAACTGCTGCACCCGCACCGACGCCGTAGCGCAGGTGGCCGTCATCGAGTAGCTGCCGCTACCGCGTTTGGCGAAGGTCGCTTTGCAGCGCACTTTCTCGATATCGCCGGTCGGCAAGCGCACGCTACCGGCCCCGCTCCAAGTGCCCTCGAGGCCAGCCGCCGCCTGGGGCGCTGCGTACGCCTGCGGGCCACTGCTCAGCGTCAACGCGGACACGACAAAAAAGCCCGCAGTCAATGCGGCTGCGGCGCGTAATCCGATTTCATGCATGGGAGCATCCTCGAAGGTTGGAAGCTCTTAACCTACCAGACGATTCGGGGTTCCTCGTCAGGGCAACGGCAGCGTTTCGTGCTCGCGAAGTTTTTTTCCAGACTGTGCGTCTATTTCAACCAAGCGAACGCGATAACCCCACAGGCGCGCGACGTGCATCAAGGTACGGTCGCACTCTTCCTTGTCGAGCAGAATGCCGTCGCGCACGAAATGGGTGACGACCAAACGTCGGCTCCCCGCGAGGTCGGCATCGGTGACTTGAATATCGGGGTCCTGCTGGCCCACGTCGTACTGACGAGCAAGCATACGGCGGACCTTTTTATAGCCCTGAGCGTCGTGAATGGCTTCGACCCGTACGGAGGAGTCCTCCGCTTGGTCGCGCAAGTAGAAGAGGCGGAAGTCGCGCATGACCTTGGGCGAGAGGAATTGCAAAATGAAACTCTCGTCGCGATAGTCGGCCCAGGCCGTGCGCAAAACGCCCATATAATCGGGGTTTCCCGCAAAGTCGGGAAACCACTCCCGATCCTCAGCCGTCGGCTCGAGGCAGATGCGTTTGATGTCGCGCATCATGGCGTAGCCCAAGGCGTAGGGATTGAAACCGCTGAAGCCGCGCTCGTTGAAGCCGGGTTGATACACGACGGCCGCGTGCATATGCGCGAATTCGAGCATGGAGCCTTCGGTGACGAGCCCCTTTTCGTACATGCGGTTCATGATTTCGTAGTGCACGAAGGTGGCGCATCCTTCGTTCATCACCTTTGTCTGGCGCTGCGGATAAAAGTATTGCGACATGACGCGAACGATCCGCAACAGCTCGGCTTTCCAGCCCTCGAGTTTGGGGGCGTGCTTTTCGAGGAAGTAGAGAATATTTTCCTCGGGTAGGCTGAGGGCCTGCTGCTCGGCTCTATTCTCCTGGCTGACTTCGCTGTCGATTTTTTTGACACCGGGCTTGGGCAGCGTGCAGTAGATCTCGTTGAAAATCTCGATCTCGTAGTCTTTGCGCGCCTGCTCGCGCTGGCGTTCCTTGGCGGGATCGAAGCGGCGACGTGGCTTGGCGTTGCGCGAGACGCCCTGGTTCATCAGCGCGTGCGCTGCATCGAGCACGGACTCGACCGCGCCCACGCCATACCGCTCCTCGCAATCGGCAACGAAGCGCTTGGCGAAGTCCAAATATTCCAGGATCGCGTCGGCTTGCGTCCATTGACGGAAGAGGTAGTTGTTCTTGAAGAAATGGTTGTGGCCCATGGCGGCATGCGCCATCACCAGGCACTGCATCGTCATGGAGTTCTCCTCCATGATGTAATTGATGCAGGGGTCCGAGTTGATCACGATCTCGAAGGCGAGGGAGCGCGCGCCTTTGCGATACATCATTTCATCGCGTGCGAAGCGTTTCCCGAACGACCAGTGCCGGTACATGAGCGGCATACCGATCGACGAGTAGGCATCGAGCATCTGCTCTGCGGTGATCACCTCGATCTGGTTCTTGTAGATGTCGAGACCCATCTCGCCGACGCCGATTTCCGCGATGGCGTCGTAGGTTCGTCCGATCAGCTCGAAATTCCATTCCGACCCGGTGAAAAGCGGTTTGTTGTTGGCCCGCGTCGTCGACATGATCTGGTCGTCCCCACTCATTTGCTGGCCGAACTGGAGAAGAGTTCGTGGAACACGGGAAAAATTTCTCCCGGGTTCGTGACGCGGCGCATGGCGAAATGGCGGTTGCGGTCGGCTAATTCCTTGTAGCCGTGCCAGACAATGGTTTCGCCGGGACCCGAGCGTTCGGAGACTTCGATGTAGGCGAAGTACTGGGAGGCGGGTAGCAGGTGCTCCTGCACCAATTCGATGCAACGGCCCATGTCGTCGGGGATATTGTCACCATCGGAGGCTTGGGCGGCGTAGATGTTCCAGTCCTCGGGGGAGTAGCGCTCTTTGACGATGCGATCCATTTCATCCAGCGCTGTGGAGATGACGGTGCCACCAGTTTCCACGCCGCGAAAGAAGGTCTCCTCGTCGACTTCGGCGGCCGTCGACGTGTGCCTGATGAAGACGACATCGACCTCCCGGTAGTGCCGCGACAGGAAGAGGTGAAGCAGCATGAAAAAGCGTTTGGCGAGTTCTTTCAAAGGTTCGGTCATCGAAGCCGAGGCGTCCATCATGCAGAACATGACGGCTTGGGTCGACGGCCGGGGAACGCGCTCGAAGCGGTTGTACTGGAGGTCGATCGGGTCGACGTAGGCAATCGATTTGCGCATGCGGATCATGCGCGCCAGCCGGGCGCGCAACTCCGCGATATTCACTTCGTTGGGGATTTTTTCGGCTTCCGCCTGCTGCAGCTCTTCTTCGAGTTTTTGAATATCCTCCATCTTCGGGCGCTTGAGCGCGATCCGGCGCGACAGGCTTTTGCGCATCGTGCGCACGCGGTTCATCTTGGCGGGCGGCCCGACTGTCGTGTAGCCCGCGCGCTGCAGGACCGGCGTCTTCATGTCCTTCAATTTGGTTTTGACGAGGTTGGGCAATTTCAAATCCTCGAAGAAGACATCGAGGAATTCATCCTTGGAAAGGGTGAAGACGAAATCGTCGCTGCCCTCGCCGTCGGAGCTGGCTTTGCCGCCGCCTCCACCGCCCCCGCCGCCGCCTTGCGGTTTGGGGATGAGATCGCCCGTGCGGTATTCCTTGTTGCCGGGCAGAACCATGTCGCGATTGCCGCCGTCGCGGCTTGGTGAAAACGAGGGTTCTCGCACGCTCTTGGAGCGGATAGAGATTTTCTCCGACCCTTCGACGTTGGCGACTTTGCGTTTCTTGACCGCGTCGCGCACGGCTTCGCGAATGTCCGCCTTGGCGCGGCGCACGAAGCGCTGGCGGTTGCCGAGGCTCTTGGATTTCGGATTCAGGCGGCGATCGACGATGTTCACGTGCAAAGCTCCGCTTTGCGAGGGAGTTGGGAGTAGCGAATAGGGAGTAGGGACGTGGGTTCAGAACCGAGCCAGGTATTCCCCACCGCCAACTCCCTACTCCCTGCCTGCACTTAGCCGGCCTTCTTCACCCGCATGTACCATTCCACGAGACGGCGCACCTGCCGCTTGGTGTAGCCGCGTGAGACCATGCGTTCCACGAAGTCTTGATGTTTGCGCTCGGCGTTGCTGTCCTTTTTGGCTCCGAAGCTGATGACGGGAAGCAGGTCCTCCACCTGGCTGAACATGCGCCGTTCGATGACGTCGCGAATTTTCTCGTAACTTGTCCAGTCGGGATTCTTGCCGCCGTTGCGGGCGCGGGCCCGCAACGAAAATTTGACGACCTCGTAGCGAAAGTCCTTAGGATTGGCGATGCCGGCCGGCTTCTCGATTTTGGAGAGTTCCTGATCGAGAAGGTCACGGCTCATGAGCTGGCCGGTGTCGGGGTCCTTGAAGTCGTGATCTTCGATCCACGAGTCGGCGTAGGCCACGTAGCGATCGAAGAGGTTCTGCCCATAGTCGTTGTAGGACTCCAGATAGGCCTTCTGGATCTCGTTGCCGACGAACTCGGCGTAACGAGGCGCCAACTCCTCTTTGATGAACTCGATGTAGCGGGTCTCGTTCTCCTCGGGCATCTGCTCGCGCTTGATCGATTGCTCGAGCACGTACATCAGATGCACGGGGTCAGCGCCCAGTTCGTGACTGTCGAAGTTGTAGGTTTCCGACAGAATCTTGTAGGCAAAGCGCGTCGAGGCCCCGTCCATGCCTTCGGTTACGCCGGCGGCGTCCTTGTATTCCTGCATGGTGCGAGCCTGCGGATCGGTGTCCTTGAGGCTTTCCCCGTCGTAGACGCGCATTTTAGAGTAAAGCGAGGAATTCTCGTGCTCCTTGAGGCGCGACAGGACGGAGAACTGCGCCAACATCTCGAGCGTGAAGGGCGCGCAGGGCGAGCCCGACAAGTCGCTGGATCGGATCAGTTTATCGTAGATCTTGCGCTCCTCGGTGACCCGCAGGCAGTAAGGCACCTTGATGACGCAGATCCGGTCGAGGAAGGCTTCGTTGGTGCGGTTGGCGCGGAAGCTCTGCCATTCGCTTTCGTTGGAGTGGGCGACGATGATGCCCTGATAGGGCATGGCGCCGACGTTCTCTGTGCCGACATAGGTGCGATCCTGGGTCGCCGTCAGCAACGGATGCAGCATCTTCAGCGGCGCCTTGAACATTTCGACGAATTCGAGGAGCCCCTGCGTCGTGCGATTGAGGCCACCCGAGTAGGAGTAGGCGTCAGCGTCGTTCTGGCCGTAATGCTCCAGTTTGCGGATATCGACCTTCCCCACGAGGGCGGAGATGTCCTGATTGTTCTCATCGCCGGGCTCCGTCTTGGCGATGCCGATCTGGCGCAACTTGGACGGGTAGAGCTTAACCACGGTGAACTTGGAGATGTCGCCACCGAATTCGTCCAAGCGCTTGACCGCCCATGGCGAGATGAAGCCAGTGAGCTTGGAGGCCGGTATGGCATACTTCTCCTCGAGCACCTGCCCCATGGTCTCGGGATCGAAAAGGCCCAGCGGACTTTCGAAGATCGGGCTCGTTTCGTCACCGGCGCGCAGGACGTAGATGGGAAGCTTCTCCATCAAATCCTTGAGGCGCTCGGCCAACGACGACTTGCCGCCGCCGACGGGGCCGAGGAGGTAGAGGATCTGTTTGCGCTCTTCGAGGCCCTGCGCGGCGTGGCGGAAATAGCCGACGATGCGCTCGATCGTTTCCTCGAGGCCGAAGAAATCATGGAAAGCCGGATAAACCTTGATGGTCCGGTTCATGAAGATGCGGCCGAAGCGCTGATCGTCAGCCGTGTTCACCAGTTGCGGCTCGCCGATAGAGGCGAGCATGCGTTCTGATGCGGTCGCGTACATCGTGGGGTCTTTTCTGCACCCCTCGAGGTAGTCGCGGATCGACATCACGACCTGTTTGTGCCGGTCGTAAGCCTGCGTGTAGAGATCGAAGATCTCGGTGCGCGCTGCCGTTGTCGTCGCCATGGTCATTGCCCTGCGGTGTTGTTGTTCTATGATCCTTCGTGCGCAAGCCCTTCGAGTTGACGCTGCGCAATCAAATTCGAAATCGCACTGACGCTGGTTCGAGTTGAACTCCTGAAGCAGAATTTTCGGCTGGGTGTATCTTGCTCATTCGGCGCCCGCGCGGCGGTTTCCTGGTCGTTCTGTGATTGTCGCGCCACATCCGCGAAAGCTGGAGGTGCGGCTGGGCGAATTTCGCCGCCTGATGATGACCGGCTTCAGGCCAGTCGCATGTGCTCGGGCTTACCGAGCTGGCGATAGGGAATGTGCTGCTCATGCGCAAAGCCATCATTCCTTCCTTTACTCGAACCCGAGTGGCGCTCCATGGCGACCAACTCGTGAACTAACCACACTAAGACTTTGAGTTTAGTGGACACTGAATCAACGGGGATAAGTTATTGCGCGCTTGCAATTCAAAAAAACCTTTGAGGTGCGCTTCGGTTCCATGCTGCCCGATTCGTCGACAAAACGGGCATCAAATTCCCGTGTCGCGTGTCGATTGTCGCTACCGTTACAAGAAGGTGACAGATTGGCGTTTTTCAAGCTTCCTTGCGTAAGTTTCACGCGGGTTGCCGCTTAAGCAGGCTGGCCGGTGATCGGCACAACCGGAAGCGACGCGAAGTCCAAAATGGACCCGCTCGGTCGCCACGCACCGGTCAATGGTGCGCAAGGGGTCCAATCTCACGGCTTTGGTGCGGGAACCCAGTGATCCTCGTCGCCGCGCCCCACAACGCGCGGCGCTGCGATCGGGTTAGCACCGCGCCGTAATCGTCGTTCAGTCGCAATCTCGCCAAAGGCGGTGAACTACCTGCGGCGCTTTCACTTTTGCGTGATCATCCGCGGGCGGTGAGGGTTTCCCAGAGGCGGTCGCCACCTTTGGCGGCGAACAGGCGGCCAAGCTCACCTTGCCAATGCGCTTCGCCGCCGAACTCGTTGCGCCACGCCCACAATCGCCGCGTTGAAAAATGGAGAGTGTGTTCGCGCGTGAAACCCATGGCGCCGAACACGGCGTGGGCGATGTTGGCGCCCTTTCCGGCGGCTTCTCCGACCCGGGCTTTGGCTACGGCGATGGCCAAGAAATCGGGAGCGTCCCCTGACGCCTCGATGGCTTGGTCCACGGCCGCGGTCGCGGCGGCGGCTTCG
>JANOKV010000179.1:0-2018 GCA_031419415.1 Hyphomicrobiales bacterium
GGCGTCGAAGCCATCCGCACGGCCATGACCAAGTTCGGCAACAAGCCGATGACTGGCGAACAGGTGCGCTGGGGCTTCGAGAACCTGAACCTGACGGCCGACCGCCTGAAGGAGCTGGGCTTCGAGAACATGATCGGACCGATCAAGTTGTCGTGCGCGGATCACCAAGGCGCCGACCAGGCGCGCGTCCATCAGTGGGACGGAAAAGCGTGGAAGATCATCTCGGAGATGTACACCGCCGACCGTTCGGTGCTCGACCCGATGGTCGCCGAGTTCTCGAAGAAGTACGCAGCCGAAAAGAACATCACACCGCGTGATTGCTCGAAAGAGAGCTGACCAGTGAGGGAGTAGGGGACGGGCAGCAGGCAGCGGGCATCGGGGGCGAAGATTGTTCCTCGCAACCAGGCCCGCTCCCTCCTCCGTCCGACCCCTATTCCCCGCTACCCGCTACCTGCTGCCTGCTGCCTCCGACCACGTCACCGAGCCAACTCATGACAACGACCATTGCCGCCCCACCGATCCTCTCGATCAAGAACATCGAGGTGATCTACGACCACGTCATCTTGGTGCTGAAGGGCGTGTCGCTAACCGTGCCGGAAGGCGGTATTGTTGCCTTGCTCGGCGCCAACGGCGCAGGCAAATCGACGACCCTGAAAGCTATTTCGACCCTCTTGAAGACCGAGCGTGGCGAAGTCACCAAAGGCTCGATTGAATTTCGCGGCGAGCGGACCGACAAATTGACCGCCAACGACCTGGTCAAACGCGGCTGCATTCAGGTGATGGAAGGCCGGCACTGTTTCGGCCACCTCACGATCGAAGAAAATCTTCTGGCCGGCGCCTTCACGCGCAAGGATGGCCGCGCCGGCACGCAGCGCGCGCTGGAAATGGTGTATGGCTATTTCCCGCGCTTGAAAGAGCGTCGCACGTCCCTGGCGGGCTATACCTCGGGTGGCGAGCAGCAGATGTGCGCCATCGGTCGCGCCCTGATGGCCAGTCCGACCATGGTGTTGCTGGACGAGCCCTCGATGGGGCTCGCGCCGCAGATCGTCGAGCAGATTTTCGAGATCGTGCGCACCATCAATACCAAGGAGGGCGTGTCGTTTCTGCTGGCGGAGCAGAATACGAACATGGCGCTCGAGTATGCCAGCTACGGATACATTCTCGAGAACGGCCGCATCGTTCTCGATGGGGAAGCCCGTGCGCTGCGCGAGAATGCCGACGTGAAAGAGTTCTACCTCGGCATATCCGGCGGCGAGCGTAAGTCGTTTCGCGACTTCAAGAGCTACAAGCGACGCAAGCGCTGGTTAGCCTGAGCAACCGAGCGACGATCAGCAGCGGCGCTCGCGCGGGTTTGAAATCTGCCTGACGATGCCCTGCTGTGAGGGCTCGCGTGGTTCGGGCGAGGCGGTCGGTTTGCGGATTGCGACCAATGCCAGGATGATCGAAAGGATCGCGATGGCGACCAAGTAGGGCAGCACTGCTGGATCGACGCCCAACTGATTGCAGGCGATAAAAACGGATGTAAGAGCCAGCAACAAAAGATTAGTACTGCTCATGATGCACTCCAGCCGATCGAAGGCCTTATCATTTCCGACATGCACACGATTTATCGCGGCTTGTCGACAATGTGATAACACATGGGTGACGAACCGTGTTTGGAACTCGAAAGAAGGGTTTCTATCGGATTAACCTCTGCTCCAATTGCAGATCTAAACCCCGGAATAACGCCGTCGAGGCGCGAGGATAAGATGAGCGTAGAGTTCTTCGATCAACTGGAAACACGCGTTCCCGCAGCCCGTGACGCTGCACAGATGGCGCTTTTGCCGGACTTGATCCGCATGGCCATGTCCCGCGCGCCGGGGTGGGCCGATCAGTTGAAGGGTGTAGATCCCGCGGCCGTCGTCTCGCGCGCGGCGCTGGCGCGTTTACCATTGTTGCGCAAAGCCTCGCTGAAGGAGTTGCAGGCCGAGCTCCCGCCCTACGGTGGCTTTACGACGTCGGGCGCGGCCCAATTGGCG
>JANOKV010000180.1:0-9041 GCA_031419415.1 Hyphomicrobiales bacterium
GCCAGCGTCGCTGTATGTTTGCCTCAGCATCTTCCAAGGCATGAATGTTTCGCTCGATATGATCGACTATGCGTGGCGGGTCGGGATATTTCTGGCCCTTCCGATCACCCTCTTCGCTATTTATGGCCAGATCATCAATCGCATTCCGGCGGAATTCTCGTCCAATATCGAGGGCGCGGCGCGCTGGGGGTCTATCCTGGCCCTCGTAGTCTTTGGGCTGGGTATGATACATTCGGTCGGTGATCTCTTGTCCGAAAACCCGACCAAGGCCGGATTGTTGCTGTCACTGGCGACCGTCCTCAATATCGGGATGTTCATCCTCACGGCGGTCGTCATGTATCGCTATGGATTGGAGATCGCATTGACCACTGGAATTCTCAGTGGGTTTCGCAACGTCGGTTTGGGATATGCTCTGGTCGGAGACGCGCTGGGGTCCGATTTGGCCGCTTATGTCGGCCTAGCGATGGTGCCGATGTTCATTGCGCCAATGATCATTCGCATGGTCATCCTTTACCAAACGTCGCCCGCCCCGACGCCGCTTGCGACAGCGCCAGCAGTAAACCCCGCCTGATTGAGAACCACGCCCCGCGCCTGATGGCCCGCGTCAGTCACGGCCAGTGCCCAAACGCCCCGCGTGGCGTGCCATTTCGGGCAAAAATTAAGCGTTCCTTTTTCTTAATTCGGGTCGATGTGTGGAGTCGCAATTACCATTGCTTCACTTAACCAGACTTTGAGAAAACGCCCTTATAGCCGAGTGAAGCACAACTCGTGATCGAAGATTGAACCATGACCCCGCTGGTGGAAGTGCAAGAGGTATCAGTGCTGAGTCCGGCAGATGAGGTGCCTCGAGAAAGCACGCCAGGCTCGTCTGCGGCGGTGGCGAAGAAAAATGGCAGGAAGGCGCGCCTGGGATCTCCGGCTGGCTATGCGGTCCTGGTGTTTTTCTTGGTCGCGCTCGGGTTGGGCGCCGTAGCATTCGCGAACCGCGCCTTTGCACCGGAGATGTACGATCACAAGGCGGTAGTCTCTAATGGTCAGGCGCTGGCGCGTGGCGAGAATTACGCCGTTTTCGACCTCAACGTGAACATTCGCGAAATCAGAGACGCTCAACTGGCGCACATGCGTGCGACGCCCGACGTCATTTTGCTGGGCGCCAGCCATTGGCAGGAGGCGCCTGTCGGACTGAATACGGATCAAGTGTTTTTCAATGCCCATATCCATCGTGATTATTACGAAGACCTTCTCGGTATGGTCGATATGCTGGTGCGGCACGACAAGCTGCCACGCCACCTTCTGATCTCCATTCGCGACAATCAATTCATGCCGATTGCCGAGCGCACGGATCACCTGTGGCTTCCGGGCGTGCCATACTATCGCGACATGGCGAAGCGTCTGGGGCTGGAGCCGCACGCCGTGTGGCAGACAGCGCCAGTCGCCAGATGGCGTGAGTTGATTTCACTACAAATGCTCTATGGCAATGCCGCGCGCTGGCACAAGGCGGACGAAAGGCCCCATGCCACGCTCGATCGCCAGTTCGACGGGCTGGACACACTGCTGCCGGGCGGGTCGATCGTGTGGTCGCGCCGACATGCGGCTGCGTACACGCCCGAGCGCAGCCACTCGACTGCCATGGCCTATGTCAATGCGAGACGACATGCGCCACCGACGATCGATCCGGTGGGCGTCGCATCGATCGATCGACTGTTTGGATTTCTCGTCGGTCGCGGCGTCGAAGTCGTGCTCGTCCATCCCCCCTTCAATCCCATTGCCTATGATGCCCTATCGACCACGCCCTATATCGACGGACTGCGGCGCGTCGAGGCGCTGACGCGTGATCTGGCTGTTCGGCACGGTTTCAGAGTCATCGGCGGCTTCGATCCGCAGTCTGTTGGATGCGTGTCGAGCATGTACATCGACGCGGAGCATTCCAATTCGGAGTGCCTGGGAAAAGTGCTGAGCCAGTTCACCACCGGGCCCCGTGATCGCGACCCTGAGACGATGAATCGAGTCGAATCGACCACGCTGGCTCCCGACTTTGCCCGCCTCGATCCTATGCCCCCACCTCCGATGCCCATTGACGATGTGCCGGCTATCGCGAAGGCAGCGCCGATGCCGAATGACCAGCGGGCCCAGCCAGTGGTGGACGCAGCATCGAGTCCCGGTTTGATGCCCCCGACTGAAAACCTGCCGATGCCGATCGCGTCGCGCCCGATCAGTGTAGCGCATGATGCAGCGACAGTGGCCGCGGCAGCGGCAGTGACGACCATGGTTAGGCCGCGTGTGAACCGTCTGAATGGTGGGAAGGCGCGCGTGAGCCCCGCGGCTCGAACGACGCGCCTCTTGTCGAAGACGCCGACAGCGGTAAGGCGGTAACCGCCATGGCGTTCCACTCTTACGAGTTCATCTTCGGCGCGCTTCCCGCGTGCTACATCGGCTTCGTGCTGGCGCATCGCTTTGGCGGCTGGCCAACCGCGTTCGCGTTTCTGGCGGTCGCCTCTGTCGCCTTTTATGCGCAGTGGGCCGTGTCGTTGGCTGCGGTATTGATGGCCTCGGTCGTCGCGAATTACTTGGCCGGCGAGCTGATCATGCGTCTCGTGGGTAAGGCGCGCCGGTTTGCCGGCCCTGTCCTGGTCGCGGCCCTGGTCGGCAATATCGCTGCTTTGGGGTACTTCAAGTACACGAATTTTTTCATCGATATCGCCAACCAAGTCACGGGCGCGGCAGCGCCGCACGTGAGCTTGCTGGTTCCGATTGGCGTGTCGTTCTTCACGTTCATCCAAATCGGCTATCTGATCGAAGCCTACAATGGACAGGTCGAGTCTCCAGGCTTCGTGCGCTACGTCCTTTTCGCGACTTTCCTGCCGTGTGTGACGGCTGGCCCGCTCGTCCTGCAGCGGGAAATGTTCGATCAGATGAAGAACCGAACGGATGCCGCCTTGGACGCCATGAGACTGGCGACCGGTGGCACACTCTTCGCTTTCGGGCTCTTCAAGAAGGTGGTTCTGGCCGACTCCATTGCGCCGTTCGCCGATGCCGTGTTCGACGGCGCAGCAGTTGGCCAAGCCGTAGCGCCGCTCGCGGCGTGGATCGGCTCCACCTGCTATGCGCTGCAATTGTACTTCGATTTTTCGGGCTATTCCGACATGGCGCTCGGTTTGGGATACATATTCGGTCTGAAACTCCCGTTGAATTTCGACTCGCCCCTCAAGGCAACCAGCATCTCGGAATTCTGGCGTCGCTGGCACATGACCATGACGCGGTTCTTCACGACCTACGTCTACACGCCGCTGGCGATGCGGGGAATCCGCCGTGCGACATCGAACCACTATGGAGTGGGCGCGCGGTTTATAGCGACTGCGGGATTTCCGGTGCTCGTCACGTTCTTCGTGGCTGGTATTTGGCATGGGGCCGGCTGGACGTTCGTCGTTTATGGCCTCATCCACGGTGTTGCCCTCGCGATCAATCTGGCGTGGCGTCAATTCCGCATGCCCCACCTTCCATCCCTGGTCGGCTGGACCTTGACGATGGCTGTCGTCGTCAGCGGTCTCGTGGTGTTTCGCTCCAAGGAACTGACGACAGCCTTCGATCTGCTTGCCAACATGTGGACCTTTGGTCTGCTGGGCGAGCCCGCAGGAACGGCGGCAAAGGTCGCCGTCGACCTGAGAACGGCTGGCGCGATGATTTTCGTCCTCGGATCGATTGTTCTACTGATGCCCAATAGTCAGCAGATCCTGCATGACTATTGGCCGTCGATCGATCCTCGACCGGACATGGCGCCTGTCGAAGCGGGCCTCGTCGTTTGGAAACCAACCAGCATGCGTTCGATCACAATCGCCTCGGTGGCGGTCGTCGCCATCGCGTCGATCGGCTCCACGTCGACGTTTCTCTACTACCAATTCTAGAACAGGTGGACTTATCTTGAACCAGCATGTCGCCGAAATAAGGGAAGTCGACCTCGATGTGCCTCGCGCGATCAGCGTCGAGGTCGCCGCCGATATCGTGAAAGAGTCGGTGTTCGTCTCTCCGTGGCTCGAGCGGATGACGATATCTGTCGACCTCACCAAAGCGCACCTGCACTTGCGCCCCGCAGCGCCCCTGGGCGAGGTGATCGACAAAGCGACGCGCTATCTCGACGCCATGTCGAAGCAGAGGAGTGGATTCGACACGAAGGTCTTCGTGCAGACCACCCGGCGCGATGGCGGAGACTTCGAACGCGACGTCAACGCTGGCCTCGTGAGCCGGGGTTGGATGCACGACTACGGCAAGGGACAGGTCGCCTATAGTGGGCCGGTTCTCGCGCTGGCGCGCTTGATCGACGAGCAGGCCGCAGCTCTTTATAAGCGCGAATTCGGCGCCGTGGACGGCCATTACCCCTCTCTCGTCGACGCCGATACGCTGCACAAATGTGGGTATTTCGACTCCCATCCCAATGCCGTAACCTTCATCGGCAATGTAATCGAAGACTTCGACGTGTTGGAGGAATTCCGCCGCGCCAATTCTTGCTCGCAGGGCGCGCTACTTCCCCGCCAGGAGCACATCCACGTCGATGGCATGTGCCTGAACCCGGCCGCGTGCTTTCCCTGCTATCCGACGTTGACTGGACGTCGCATCGAAGGCGCGGCCTACTCGTGGCTCGGGCGGGTGTTTCGCTACGAGAGCCGCAATATCCGCGGGCTCGAGCGGCTCTACGAATTCAATGTGCGCGAGCTCGTGTTCGTCGGCGACGAGGATTACGTGCGGGCCAGCCGCCTGAAGGCGCTGTCCAACATAAAGGCGATGGGCGCCTATTTCGATCTCGAACTGTGTGTGCAAACCGCAACCGACCCGTTCTTCGCCACCGTTTCGGCCGCCAAGAAGTTTTGGCAGGCCTCCCAGGAAGTCAAAAACGAGATCATGATGCCCGTGCTCGACGCGGCGGGAAAAACGAAAACCATCGCCTGTGGATCGGTGAACCTGCATGGAAATTTCTTCGGCAGCCGGTTTTCCATCGGGGACGCCCGAGGGGACGCTGCGCAGACAGGGTGCGTCGGGTTGGGCATAGAGCGGTGGGTCTTGGCAGCCTTTACCCAACACGGCTTCGATGAACGGCGTTGGCCCGAAGCGGTCGCCGCCAGAATATTTGCTTGAGTTTCGTACCAACAAAAACATGCAGTCGAGGAGATCACCGTGAAACTCTACACTATCGTGGCCAGTGTACTCGGGGTCGAAGCCTCGGAATTGGGCGAGACGTCGAACTCCCAGAATACGCCCCTGTGGGACTCGTTGCGCCATATCGAGGTGATCTTCGCGGTGGAGAGCGCTTATCACGTTCGCTTCACGATGGCGGAAATCACCAGCCTCAAAAATCTGGGAGATATCCGACGGATTCTGGCGTCCAAGTCTCCTTTTGAACAAGAGGCGACCGAGCCATATCTCAAGACGGCCTGAGGAATGGTTCGTCGCAATCGATAGCGGTGGTCAGGGATCGTATAATTGGGGGAACCATGAATCGCAAATCGACACTTCTCATCGTTATCGCGGATGACGATGCCGATGACCGGATGTTGATTGAAGACGCCTTTCGAGAAAGTCGACTCGTCAATCCGATTGCGTTTGTCGGAGACGGCATCGAGTTGCTCGATTTGCTGCGAGGTACCGGCAGTTACGCCGACAACCCGACGCGGGGACGGCCGGGCCTCATTCTCCTCGACCTCAACATGCCACGCATGGACGGTCGCACTGCGTTGTCGCACATCAAATCCGATCCCGCCTTGCGCCGCATCCCGGTGGTCGTGTTGACCACTTCCAAAGCGGAAGAGGACATTCTTCGCACATATGATCTAGGCGTGAACTCGTTCATCACCAAGCCGGTGAGTTTCGACGCCTTGGTCGACGTCGTACGCACGCTCAACCATTACTGGTTGGAGATCGTGGAGTTGCCGCCGCAGTGACTACGAACCGCGTCATTCTGCTATTGCACCGAGACACAGTGTGATGATTGAACCGACGATGAAAACCACATCGGTCCTTCTCGTGGATGATGACCACGATGATTTCTTGTTGACCAGAGATATTCTGAGTCGGGTGGGGACGACGGCCTATCGCGTGACGTGGGTCGAGGACTATGAGCGGGCGATCATGGCGCTCCGCGATCAGACTTATGATGTCGTGCTCGTCGATTATCGCATCGGCAAACGCACCGGTCTCGAATTCATTCGCGAAAGCGTCCGGACGTATCCGGACTGTCCGATGATCCTGCTGACGGGCCTGGGCGATGCGGCGGTCGATATTGCGGCACAGGAAGTGGGCGCCGCTGACTATGTTGTCAAAGGAAATCTGACGGAGGATTTGCTCGATCGGTCCATTCGGTATGCCTGTCAGCAAGCCAAGCGCAGGACGTTGCTGAACGCGTTGCTCACCAATGCAACCGCTGGCATGATCGCCATCGATGACAGGGGCAAACCGCTGATCTGGAATGTTGCGGGTCTCGTCGCCCTGGATTTGGATGAGACGTCGGAGCCGGCGTGCGCCATTGCCGGCGCGATCGCCCGCGCGAGCCCGGACGGCCAGCTGTGCGCAGAGTGCGCCAATTTGCAAGGCAGTGTCTTCGAACTCCGTGCGAGCGCGCTTCCCGGCGGAGGGCAATTGATCGTCTTCCATGACGTGACCCAGCGTAAAATGGCGGAAGAGCTTCTGCGCCGCGCGGCAGTGGAAGCGCAGGCGGCAAGCGATGCCAAGTCGAGTTTTCTGGCCAATTTCAGCCACGAACTGCGGACGCCTCTCGCTGGCATTCTCGGCATGGTTCGCGTGTTGGAAAGCAGCGGCGTTTCCGATGTGCAACATGATTATCTGGATACCGTGAAAAACTGCGGATTGAACTTGCTCGGCATCATCAACGATATTCTGGATCTGTCGAAGATCGAATCTGGCCATATGACGGTGGAGCAAATCGACTACGATCCGGCCATCGTCGTCGACGACCTCGTTCGATTGTTGGCGCCCGACGTTTTCGACAAAGGCGTGGAATTGGCCGCGTTCGTCGATCCAGCAATCCCACCCGCCATTGTCGGCGATCCGCATCGTCTGCGCCAAGTGCTGACCAATCTCGTCGGCAACGCCATTAAATTCACGAGCGCGGGTTCGGTGATCGTGCGCGCGGTAGTCGATGCCAGCGCGGTGCCGCCGATGCTGCGGTTCGACGTCGTCGATTGCGGAATCGGGATACCGAAAGAACGGGCTCACGACCTTTTTCAACGGTTCACACAAGTCGATGCGTCGACCACCCGGAAATATGGCGGCACGGGTCTCGGCTTGGCGTTGTCGCGCGAATTGGTCGAACTGATGGGTGGCCAGATATGGTTCGAGTCCGAACCGGGAGAAGGGTCGACGTTCAGTTTTTCTGTGCCCTTCGTTGTCGCTGCTGAAACGGCGCGCGTTCCGCGAACTGACCGGTATTCCTCACTCAAGACCGACGTGCTGTGTATCAGCCCGAGCGAGGGTGTCGGCGACGTTCTGCGCAGGTATGTCGAGGCGCTCGGTGGAACGGTGACGCTGGCCCGAGATTTGGCGACGGCGGACCTCGCCCGCGCATGTACACATTCGGTCTGGTCGTCATCGACGCCGCAATGCCAGCGATCGATATTTACGGGATCAAGAAATCCATCGGACTGAATAGCCGTTCTGACATGCCGCCGATCGTCTACCTCGAAAAGTATGGCCTGGGCCGAAGGGAAGGCGAGGCCAATATCCAGCGCCCGCTGGTCCGGGCGACGATCGATCACATTTGCCTAGTCTTGGCGAATGGCGGTAAGCAAGCGCTGCCGGCCGCAGCGCCAGAGATCGCGGCGCGAGCGACCCAACTCAAGATTCTCGTGGCCGAAGACAATCCCGTCAATCAGAAGCTGTTGACGATGCTGTTGCACGGTTTTGGGCACGTGAGTGAAATTGCCGGGGACGGGCGGCAGGTGATTGCCGCTTGCGCAAAATCCAAGTTCGATGTGATCTTGATGGATCTCAATATGCCGGTGATGGATGGCATCGAGGCGACTAAGCGACTGCGGGCTGCCGACGAAACGCGCACGATCCCCATTATCGGACTGTCGGCGACGAACCAACAGATCGAGATTCAACGGTGCTTGAATGCGGGCATGGACGAAATGCTCACCAAGCCCATCGATTGGGATCGACTGGTAGCTGTGCTCGACGGCCTCAAACCCAAAATCCCTCCGCCACAGAAACTCGCGTCCTAACGACTAACGCACCCGAACGGCTTCACCCTCGATCACGAGGCCCGGCGGGGCGGTCAGGCCGCGCTTCTCGATATGGCGGCGCAGAAGGGCCATGTTCTTCATGTTGCCGCGAAACAGGATGTCGAATGCATCGCCCAGCACCGGAATTGCGCCAATGGTGGTATCCAAAAACGTATTGGCCACCATACGCGCGATCAAGATTTTCGGCGCTCCCAAACGTCGCGCTTCCCAAATCATGTAAGTCGAGATCAGACCCGAAACCAGGTCACCGGCGACCGGAACCAGCCCAATGACGGCATCGAGCCCGAGGCGGATATCGGTACCTGGCACGGTGAACGACCCGTCCATGAGCTTGGCCAAGGCCTCGAGCCGAGCGACCGATTGCTCCGTTTCCGTTATCGGCGACCGACGTGTTTCCTGGACCATGAACCGACCTCCCGCAACTCGAGCAATGGAACGTCGGATTGGGGCGATGGTTCCGAAAAGGCTCCGCTGCCGACCGTCGTAAATGACAATCTCGACCGCACCTTGACCTTGCGAGCGCGCCAGACTAACAACACCCCTCCTGACCCGGCGCGCGGGCATTGAACGATAGCAGCGCGCCGATGGTCCTTCGGGGCATAGCTCAGCCTGGTAGAGCGCCTGCTTTGGGAGCAGGAAGTCGCAGGTTCGAATCCTGCTGCCCCGACCAAACTCTCTCTTGATATCGCGTCGTTTGACCCGCTCCCCCACCCGTCCATTTCGTGCCGACATTTGCGTCGGTTGGCGCCGTGCCATCGGGCATGGCAGGCCGCAGAGACGCAACAGGGCCAC
>JANOKV010000181.1:0-6954 GCA_031419415.1 Hyphomicrobiales bacterium
ATAGTCCGCCCCGATCCGGAGAGATGGCCGAGTGGTTTAAGGCGCACGCCTGGAACGCGTGTGTGCGTGAAAGCGTACCGTGGGTTCGAATCCCACTCTCTCCGCCAGTGAAATTGCTGTTTCGACATAGATATTCATATCAATGGGCTCGTGGCTACGAGATTTGGAGTGCGTACCCCATCGCGCACCCACAGGAATTCTTTCAAAGTCGATGAGTGAGCCCCGTTTGGCTCCCGACCGGGCTGGACACTTTACTTCCCTGCCCAATTGTCCTTTGCAAGCGCCCCGCCGACACGCCAGAGGCAGTCATGTAGTTCGCCGAAGGTTTGTCTTAGCGGGCGAGATGAAGGGCATCCATGAGGGACAGTGATGGGGTGCCGTGACGCGGATGTGGGAAATTGACCGATCAGCGATCGACTCGAAATTACCGCGTCTTCAATCCGACATCGAGCGACACTTAGCCCATGTTGTCGATAGCTTGATGGCTATGGTCATATTTTGACTATGAAAACGCAATATTGCGTGCCGTACATATCAAAATCGATGGCCATCTTCGAGCAGTGATGATGCAGCCTGTCTATGGGTAGGGGTGACTGCCATTGGCGCAAGGTTCAGCAGTAAACCCTGAGCAATGCTCGATTTCCGAGGGGCCAGCCCGTGCAAAAGTGACGGTCGTCGACTTGCAAAGTGCCGCTAGATCGGGCAATCCCTACCCGACACGCTAGCAGACCGTCAAAGGACTGTTGTGAGAAGATCGTGGCGATCACGGATTTCTGTGTTGTCCGATAACTTTGAGGAACCGTGCTCTCTTGGATAGGAAAATTGCAGTTATCGGGTTGGGTTACGTGGGCCTGCCTGTAGCCGTTGCGTTTGGGCGGAGTGGCGCGCGGGTTATTGGTTTCGACATCGACGGACGTCGAATCGAGGAGCTGCAGAGAGGCGTCGATAGAACGCGAGAGATCGATCCAACCGACCTGAACTATCCAACACTTTCTTTCACGACAGATGTCGCTGATCTCGTGTCGGCAGATTTCTTCATTGTCACCGTTCCCACGCCCATAGACAAAGCAAAACGACCCTGCCTGGATGCCCTGCTCGCGGCGTCCGCAACGGTCGGGCGCGCTCTACGGCGCGGTGATATCGTCGTCTACGAGTCGACTGTTTACCCCGGCGCGACCGAAGGTGTCTGCATACCGATTTTAGAAAATATGTCCGGATTAAAATCGGAAAGGGACTTCTCCGTCGGCTATTCTCCCGAACGGATAAATCCGGGCGATCGCGAGCACCGGTTCGAAACAATTACGAAAGTGGTGTCGGGCCTCAATGAAGAAACTCTCGAGATAATTGCGAATGTTTATGGATCCGTTGTCAAAGCTGGAATTCATAGAGCCCCCTCTATTATGGTGGCGGAGGCTGCAAAGGCCATTGAAAACACGCAACGAGATTTGAACATCGCCTTGATGAATGAACTATCGATGTTTTTCTCTAAGATCGGTATCGACACTTCTGACGTATTGGCCGCTGCAGCAACAAAATGGAATTTCTTGCGGTTTTCACCGGGACTCGTCGGCGGTCATTGCATCGGTGTGGATCCTTATTATCTGACACACCGCGCCGAGATGGTGGGCCATCATCCACAAGTCATCCTGGCTGGTCGTCGTGTCAATGATGGCATGGGCGAGTGGATTGCTCGGATCGCCATTACGAAATTGGGGGGAACCGGGACCAGGCCGCGGCGGGCAGCCATCCTCGGCGTCACGTTCAAGGAAAATGTGCCCGACACGCGCAATACTCGTGTCATAGATATGGTGCGCGAGCTGGTTGCATTTGGATTCGATGTCCGGGTACATGATCCCAACGCGGATCCCGTGCAGTTGAAAGACGAGTATGGATTGGAGATCACGCCGCTGCACGAACTCGGGCCGGCGGACATCGTGTTTCTGGCCGTTGCGCACGACTCTTATGTGCGGGCGGGTTGGGACGTCATCGAGGGTCTGCTTGCCGGGCCGGGTTGTGTGGTCGTGGACGTCAAAGCGGTGCTCGATCGCGGCATGTGCCCGGAGGGTGTCGTGTTGTGGCGTCCGTGAGGTCGGAGCTGAATGGGACTGAAGGTGGGACGATACGACCATACGAAGGCCGAACTGCGATCGCGCCCGAAGCGTTGGCTGATAACGGGTGCGGCCGGCTTCATCGGCTCCAATCTACTCGAGGCTTTGTTGCGGCTCGATCAGACCGTCGTCGGCCTCGACAACTATTCGACGGGTCATCGCCGCAATCTGGATGAAGTGCGCTTACGGGTCACCGCAGAGCAGTATGCTAGATTTCGGATGATCGATGGCGACATTCGCGAAATCAGGGTGTGCACCGAGGCTGCTCGCGACGTCGACTATGTGCTCCACCAGGCCGCCCTGGGCAGCGTGCCGAGGTCGATCAATGACCCTGTTACAACCAACTCCGTCAACGTCGATGGATTTCTGAACATCTTCGTTGCCGCTCGTGATGCGGCCGTTGAGCGCTTCGTTTTCGCCAGTTCGAGTTCGGTCTACGGAGATGACCAGGGGCTTCCCAAGATCGAGCATGCCATCGGAACGCCACTGTCGCCCTACGCTGTCACCAAGCTGGTCAACGAAACGTATGCCACCGTTTTCAGTCGAACGTATGACATTGATGCCATCGGATTGCGCTATTTCAATGTTTTTGGACGGAGGCAAGATCCCGATGGTCCTTATGCAGCGGTTATCCCGCGATGGATTTCTGCAGCACTGACGGGAGCACCCGTTCTAATCAACGGCGACGGTGAAACGAGTCGCGATTTCTGCTACGTCGAGAACGTGGTTCAAGCCAACCTCCTAGCAGCGACTGCGGATCGGCCGGACGCAACAAATCAAATATACAACATCGCCGTTGGCGACAGTACGACGCTCAATAAACTTTTTCATCATATCCGGGATGTTTTGACGCCTATCCACCCAGCAGTAGCCAACGCAATCCCCGCGTACACTGCGCTGCGCAAAGGGGATGTGCGCCATTCGTTGGCCGATATCGGCAAGGCGCGCAGGCTTTTGGATTACGAGCCGAGCCACGACCTCAGCCAGGGCCTGAGCGAGACCATCGCGTGGTACGCGCAGGCGCGGGGCATCTCGCAAAAAACAATGGCCGGATGAAGCATGTGCGGCATTGCGGGATTCATGAAATTTGCGTCGGGTAGCCGGTCACTCCCCACGGTGCACGCGCTCGACCGCATGACGGACACGCTGACTCATCGCGGACCCGACTCGCGTGGCACTTGGTATGACATCGAGCGTGGCGTCGGTTTGGGCCATCGGCGCTTGGCGATCCGCGATCTTTCGCCGACGGGCGCGCAACCCATGACCTCGAGATGTGGTCGCTGGGTTATCGTTTACAACGGTGAAGTTTACTCGCACGCCGAGATCGCTTCAGACCTCGAAAGTGCCGGCTGCTTGCTCGAGGGGAGCTCCGATACGGAGATTATTCTGGAGGCATGTGCTCAATGGGGCGTCGAGAAAGTCCTTCCTCGCCTAATTGGAATGTTTGCCATTGCCCTGTTCGACAAGCAAAAGTGCAATTTGTTTCTGGTTCGAGATCGGCTCGGCATCAAGCCCGTTTACTGGAGTTCCATTGGTGGTTTGATTTCGTTCGGCTCCGAATTGCAACCGCTCAGAGCATTGCCTGGATGGACGCCGAGAATAAATCGGGCAGCGCTCGGGTCCTTCATGCGCCACAACTACATTCCCGCGCCGCAGACGATCTATGACGAAGTCTATAAGCTCGAGCCGGGCACATATCTGAAGACGGGTCGCGATGGGCGGATCGAGATCCAGAGGTATTGGGACCTTCGCGCGATAGCTGAAAAAGCAATTGCTGAGCCTATCGAGATCAGTGACGCGGAGGCGGTCGATCAACTCGATAATTTGCTCTCGGATGCGGTGCGGCGACGCCTGGTGGCGGACGTGCCGGTTGGCGCACTGCTTTCGGGGGGCGTAGATTCTTCCTTGGTGACGGCTCTCATGGGGGAGGCGGCACAGCAGAAAGTGAAAACGTTCTCCATCGGGTTCGCGCAGAAGAGTTTCGACGAGGCTCCTTATGCGCGCCAAATTGCCCGCCATTTGGGAACCGAGCACACGGAGCTGTACGCTGATGCTTCGCATGCACTCGGGATGGTCGAAAAGCTACCGCATTGGTACGACGAACCGTTCGCAGATTCATCCCAACTACCGACCGCGCTCGTATGTGAGTTGACGCGTCGCCATGTGACGGTGGTCTTGTCGGGCGATGGTGGCGACGAGCTTTTCGCAGGCTACGAGCGTTACACGCAGGCACTCGACATGTGGAAAAAGGCAACGCGGACATCGACGCCGCTGCGAAATTCGATCGCCCGTGGCCTTCTCGCGTTGCCGTCCGGGACTTTGGATGCGATCAGCCAACATCTCCCCCAAAAACTGCGCCGCGCCGACATGGGCTCGAAAGTCGGTCAATATGCGACGGCCATTCTTGGCAATAGTCCTGATATTCTTTATCGACGCATGCTGAGTCACTGGCCCGATCCCGACCAAGTCGTCATTGGTGGCCGCGAAACCAAAGGCGTGCTTTGGGACAGTAGCCTCAGCCACACGATTCCGGATTTCCTCGATCGCATGATGCTGTTGGATACCTTGACGTATCTTCCCGATGACATTTTGACCAAGGTCGATCGTGCCAGCATGGCCGTAGCTCTGGAAGCGCGCGTGCCCTTGCTCGACCATCGCGTCGTCGAATTCGCTTGGTCGTTGCCCCAAAAAATGAAATTGCGCGATGGGGTAACCAAGTGGGCCTTGCGCGAAGTCCTTTATCGCCGCATTCCGCGTGCACTCATCGAACGGCCGAAAATGGGCTTCGCCGTGCCCATCGCCGATTGGTTGCGGGGTCCGTTGCGGGCATGGGCTGAAGAACTCTTGGCGGAAAAAAGGCTTGTAGAGCAGGGTCTTTTCAATCCAGAACCCATCCGTGAACGCTGGCGATCGCACCTTGCAGGGACCAACTGGGCCTATCCGTTGTGGAACGTTTTGATGGCGCAAGCCTGGATCGAAGCCAACCCCGATGTTCGAGTTTGACAAGCGACGTGGGTTTTCGGTCGACGGCGGGCGCTCACCCGTTTCGTCCCCGTGGGAGAGAAGCAGGCTCGGATGCGTTTGTCGGAAGCTCGGGTCCCGGAAACGGGATGCTCGTTCCTAGCGCCGCCGTCATCCCGTTCCGATTCCAGCGCTATGCGTTTCGACGAGTTCGGGCACTGGTCGCAACCGGAATAGGAATGCAATGAAGCCTCGCGATCCCAAATCAATTCTGTTCGTCATCAACACCCTCGGTGCAGGCGGCGCTGAACGTCAGATGGTGCTCTTGATCGAGGGGCTGATCCAAAAAGGTCTACGGTGCAAAGTATTCGTCATAGATGGTCGTGGGCCACTGCGCGCCCGCCTCGATGCCTTGGGGGTCGAGGTCCACGAAGCGCGTCTCTTCAGCCAAGCATCGGTCCTGCGCGACACGCTTACAATGGTGATTGCGTTTTTTCGGCTCTGGTGGACGGTCCTGCGGATGGGTCCAGATGTCGTGCAGACCTATCTACCCGTGATGAATTTCGTGGGCTCCCTGGCTGGCAGATTGGCGGGCGTGCCGAAGGTAATTACGTGTCGACGAGGACTGGGAACGCACCAGGATCGGCATAAGTGGTGGCCCACCTTCGACCGAGTGACGAACAGCCTCAGCCATGTCGTAACCGTCAATAGTCGGGCTGTCGCCGCTGACACGATCGAGCGCGATGGGATTGAAATCAGCAAGCTGGCGTTGATCTTGAATGGCCTAGATCTGTCTTTTCTGCAGGTGAAAGCTTCGCGCGATGACGCCCGTCGCGAATTGGGATTGCGTTGCAACGAAATCGGAATTGTTACGGTGGCGAATTTAATCCCTTACAAAGGTCACGCGGAGCTGCTTCGCGCGTTCGCCAAGTCCTTACCTGATCTCCCACCCTGCAAACTCTTCGTCGTTGGCCGGGACGACGGCATTGGAAAAGATTTGAAGCAGTTGGCATTCCACCTCGGCATCGATGATCGCGTGCTCTTCCTGGGATCCAGAGATGATGTCGGGAGCATTCTGGGCGCAATGGATGTGTTTATTTTGGCCAGCCATGAGGAAGGTTCATCCAATGCCCTGCTCGAAGCGATGGCGTTCGGGTTGCCGATAATCGCGACCGATGTGGGGGGCAATCGAGAGGCGCTCGAGAATGGCCGCTTCGGTTTGATCGTTCCGCCACGCAATGCGGACGCCCTTGCTGAAGCGATGCAGGCCCTCGTTCGAGGTATCGCGTCCTGGCGCGAGCGGGGACAGGAGGCATCGCAATTCGTAGGCGAGCGGTATTCGAGCGGCAGGTTGTCAGACAGTTATTTAGCCCTCTATCGATCTGACGCGATACCGGTAGCTGTTTCCTTGTCAGCCAAGTGACGGCCACGCCGTCCCGCTGCGCCGGGCGTCGTGCCGGTACGGATCGGCCATACGCGCTCACACTTGCATTTGGCGCAGGCGGGTTTGCCGCCCCAGCAGGCCTCGATCCAGCAGGCGCGACAATCCTCTTCCGTCTTGAAGCGGGCCTCGAACGCAGGTGCGGTCTTCGAAAAGACACGCCACAGATCGTCCGGCATCTTATCGCTCATGGCCCATCTCCTTGGCCATGCTCGTCAAGTCTGGGCGGTTTGTAACGCGCTCTTCACACCTCGCCAGATCCGCGCCGATGCGTTCGGATAGCTCTCACCATCAAGCCAGAACAGCGCCATTTGAATTGCGAATAATGTGTAAATCAGACCCGTAAGAGTCCGTCCGCATAACATCAATGTTATTTCAACAGCCTGACGATTCGTCGAAGCATCAGTCGGATCATGGCGAGGATGAGAAAAGCTGCGGCGGTGC
>JANOKV010000182.1:0-5536 GCA_031419415.1 Hyphomicrobiales bacterium
CACGGCAATCGTCTCGGCATCGAGACCCAAGACTTCTCTCAAAATTTCCGCATTGTGCTGGCCCAGGCGCGGCGCTGGCCGGCCGATCCCCCCACCCCGGGATGGCAGGGAAAACGGGGTGCCCTTTACATCCGCGCCGTCCGGTGATTGGGCGAATGCGATGCTCGCAAGTCCTTGGCGCACCATGGCCAGAATGTCATCCCCACCCGCGACGGAATTGGGCTTACCGTCGCGGCCGTGCAGCAGGCTCCAGCCGCCAGTCTCGTTTTTTACCAGGACCGGTTTTTCGGGTGAGATCGCGTCGGCAGGCGCCGGAGCGGCGGCCGCAGTCGCTGCGAGTACGTGCTCCCCCAGCAGAAAAGTCGCCAGTTCACGTTGAGAAACATCGAGGCGCGCACCCTTGCCGGTTCGCCGCTTCTCCATCATGGCCAACGTCACCATGCCGGCAGCAAAGATCGACACGATCTGATCGGGATAGTTGAGCAGCACACCGGTAATTTGCGGGGTTCCACGGTGATCGCGGGTCATGTCAGATAGGCCCGACGTGGCCTCGAGCGTCGAACCGTAGGACGCTGCACCCGCATCGGGGCCGGTTTCGCCTTGGCTCGTCACCGAGCACAGGATCAGGCCGCCATTGCGCGCCGATAGCACCGGCCAGCCGAGCCCCAAACGCTCCAGCACGCCGCGGCGGAAATTTTCAACCAGAACGTCGGCCGTTTCGACCAACCGCAAGAACAGATCACGTCCAGCGGCGTCCTTCAGGTCGATCGCCATGCCGCGTTTGTTGCGGTTGGTGAATTGAAAGAACCGCGACTGGTCCCACCAATCCGCCGCGCCCAACCCTTTGTCCCACGCGCGAAACGGGTCGATATACCCCGGACTCTCGATCTTGATCACATCAGCGCCGAGGTCCGCCAGCAGGGCCGACGTCGACGCGCCCGCCGTGATGATGCCCAGATCGAGCACCCGGCATCCCGAAAGTGGCAGCACAGTCATGGCGTCACTTGCGGTGGGACGGTACGCGCGGGAAATCGACGTTCATTCCATCGCACGGGCACCGTCGGGACCCGCCCTGGTCCACCCGATAAAAGTGCTGCCGGTTCGGCGAAAAATGCCAGAGACACGAATTGCGGGTCCGCCACCACCTCCGCCATCTCGAGGACCGGCGCGATGGGCAATCCAGCCTTCTTGGCGCGCTGGTAGATGTCGGCGCGCGTTCGGTCCCGATACCATGGCTCCACGATCGCCAGAACGTCGGCCATGTGCGCCCGCCGGCCCGCGCGTGTGTCGAGCGGAGATGCGGCCAGTCGCTCATCTCCAATCAACCGAACGATCGCGGGCCAGTCCTTATCGAGGTAGACGAAAGCGGCAAACCCATCGGCGCAGGGCAGCGCCTGCCATTCGGCATTGCGCCCCTGTCGGGTCGGTGACTGGCCCATATAGAGCCGCTCCGCAAAACTCTTCCAATTCGACCACAGGCAGGCTTCGACTGCGGAGACACGCACAGGCGCGCACAGCTCACCGCGTTCGACGAGGGCCAACCCTGTGACAATTCCCGAAAACGCCGCCAACCCCGCCACGTAACTCGCCTGATGGCCCCCGAGGGGGATGGGGGCATCGTTGGGATCGCCGACCAGATCGAGGATACCGCTTGCGGCAAGGACCGATGTGTCCGTGATGTGTGCGTCCTCGATACCGCAGTCGGTCGACAATCCATGCGCCACCACCACGACCACCGGTCGCTGCACTCCCGCCCGTGGTGTCGCTCCATCCAGCACGGCCTCGTCATCAGTCAGCACAGCGGCCGCGCGCGCGACCATTGCGGCGAGCACGGCGCGAGCGTCGTCCCCCCCGCTCAGGCGCACGGAGCGTTTGCCCCCATCGAGAAACACATGCGCCGCACTCACGGGCTGACCGCCCGACCCAGCGACGAAGGGAGCTGCGCGACGCAACTGGCATCCTTCGGGGGGCTCCAATTTGACCACGTCGGCGCCCAGATCGCAGGCGATGCGACCGGCGAGTGCGATGGCGCGCGCTGTCACCTCGCTGGCGCCGGACCGCGAGATTTCCAAGACGAGGCGACCAGACAGGGGCAATGTCGAGGACATGGGGACCAGCTCGATTGCGGCGATGAGGACGCACTATGCGCAATCGGTGCTCACAGCGAAACCGACTTTACAGTCCAGAACTCGCCTCACGTCTGCGTATCGCGCCGTTTCTGCCGCAATCCGTCCCAGTAGGTCAATCGCTTGCGGACTTCGCGCTCGAAGCCACGGTCAGGTGGATCGTAAAAACGGGGTCGCTCCGCCATCTCATCGGGGAAATAATTCTGACCCGAAAACCCCTCCGGCGTGTCGTGATCGTAGGCATAGCCCGCACCGTATCCTTCGTCGGCCATCAGGTCCGTCGGAGCATTGAGGATATGCTTGGGTGGCGCGAGACTGCCGTGTTGCTTAGCGGCGCGCAGGGCGCCCTTGAAAGCCACGTAGGTCGCATTCGATTTCGGCGCGGTCGCCACGTAGATCGTCGCTTGCGCCAGCGCCAGCTCCCCTTCTGGGGAACCCAGAAAGTCGTAAGCGTCCTTCGCCGCCAGCGCTTGCACGAGCGCCTGGGGATCGGCGAGCCCGATGTCCTCGACCGCCATGCGCACAAGGCGCCGTGCGAGAAACAAGCGATCCTCGCCACCATCGAGCATGCGCGCCAACCAGTAGAGCGCAGCGTCCGGATCGGACCCGCGCACGGCTTTATGCAGGGCCGATATCAGGTTGTAGTGCCCGTCACGGTTTTTGTCGTAGAGAGGCGCGCGGCGCTGAACGACTTTGACCAGCGCTTCGCGACCAAGCGACGCCTGTCCAGGGGCAACAGCGGCCAGCACCTCGTCGACGAGATTAATGACCGTGCGCCCATCACCGTCGGCCATTCCGATCAACGCCTCACGCGCCTCGGGCTCGAGCGGCAGCGCCCGGTTGGCCTCCCTTTCGGCTCGCGCAATCAGTTCATCCAATGCCACGTTATCGAGACGGTTGAGCACCAATACGCTTGCCCGCGACAGGAGGGCCGCGTTCAGCTCGAACGACGGATTTTCCGTCGTGGCGCCAACAAGCGTAATCGTGCCGTCCTCCATGACGGGCAGGAAACTGTCGAGTTGAGCTCGATTGAACCGATGAATTTCGTCAACGAAGAGCAACGTTCCGCGCCCCGTCTCGCGTCGCGCCCGCGCGCGCTCGAACGCCTTCTTGAGGTCTTGCACGCCTGAAAAGATGGCCGACAACTGCTCGAACTCGAGGCCCACCGAACCGGCCAGAAGACGCGCGATGGTCGTCTTTCCCGTGCCGGGGGGACCCCACAGCACCAGGCTCGGAATGCGACCGCTGCCCAGCATGCGCGTCAGTGTTCCATCGGCTCCGACGAGATGGTCCTGGCCGACCACTTCGGCCAACGTCGTCGGTCGCAGTCGGTCGGCGAGTGGTCGCGGCACTCCTTTGTCGAGGCCGGCTGCTTCGAATAGATTTGTCATGGGGCGATTGTAGGAAGATTGGTCGCCGTTTCCCAACCCGGAAATTGCGTCCAGCCTCGTGATGACGCACAGTCTGGCGCAAATCACGTCACGGCGCCCGCGACCCCTCCCCGCGCCCGGCCAGGAACCCGCCGCCTCATGACCGACATCGCGACCCGCGTCTACAATCACACCTGGAAGATCGACCCGATCGTGCGTTCGGTGCTCGACACCGATTTCTACAAGCTGTTGATGGCTCAGACCATATTTCGTCGCCATCGGCATACGCAGGTCACCTTCGGCATCATCAACCGGTCGAAAGACGTGCCGCTCGCCCGCCTGATCGACCGAGGCGCGCTGCGCGAGCAACTCGACCACATCCGCACCCTGTCGCTGTCGCGTGGCGAGTCGACTTGGCTGCGTGGCAACATGTTTTACGGCAAGCGGCAGATGTTCTCGCCCGAGTTCATCGCGTGGCTCGAGGGGTTTCGCTTTCCAGCTTACCATCTCGAAGAGCGCGGCGATCAGTACGAACTGACCTTCGAAGGTTCGTGGATCGAAACCACCATGTGGGAGATCCCGGCCCTCGCGGTCATCATGGAGCTGCACTCGCGCGCTGTAACGAAAGACATGGGCAAGTTCGAGTTGCAGATCCTCTATGCGCGCGCCATGACGCGCCTGTGGGAGAAGATCGAACGCCTGAAAACGCTCACCGACCTGCGCATTGCCGATTTCGGCACGCGGCGGCGGCATGGCTTCCTGTGGCAAGACTGGTGCGTGCAGGCGATGCGCGAAGGCCTGCCGGAAAATTTCCTCGGTACGTCGAACTGTTTGATCGCCATGCGCCGAGAAGTGGAAGCCATCGGCACCAATGCCCATGAGTTGCCCATGGTATATGCGGCGCTTGCGCAGACCGACGCCGCATTGGCCGAAGCGCCCTATCGCGTTCTAGCCGATTGGCAGGATGACTACGAAGGCAACTTGCGCGTCATTCTGCCCGATACTTACGGCACGAAAGGCTTTCTCGATGGTGCGCCGCGCTGGATGGAACAGTGGACTGGCGTACGCGTCGACTCAGGCGATCCGATCGCAGGTGGCGAAATGGCCATTGCGTGGTGGCATCAGCGCGGACAAGACCCGCGCACCAAGCTCGCAATCTTCTCCGACGGCCTCGACGTCGGCGAAATCGAACGCCTGCACCGCCACTTCCACGGACGCATTCGACTCGGCTTCGGTTGGGGTACACTGCTGACCAATGATTTTCGCGGCCTGGCCTCGCAGGGTCGCCTCGACCCGTTCTCGATCGTGTGCAAAGTCCTCTCTGCCAACGGCCGCCCCGCCGTCAAACTCTCCGACAACCCCACGAAAGCCGTCGGCCCGCCTGCGGAAATCGAACGCTACCGCCGCGTCTTCGGCGTCGGCCATCAAGCCGCGCTGGACGTGGTGGTTTAGAGCGCAAGGCCGCTGCATCTGGCGCAATAGCCTCTTGGGTGTTGCGCCGGACCCGAGTTCCATCGACTCGTGGGAGGTCGCGGCAGCGCAATAGGATTCGCTATTGCGCCCTGCTGGAGGCGCTGCTCATGCGCCCGGGACAGTCCCGGCCGGCAAGCCTGCAACGTGCGTCGCAATCTGGCCCGGTTGGGTCAACCAGATCTCATCTCGGTGTTTTAGAATATGCTGCATCGCGCGTCGCAGTTGGCGCATGCGGAACGGCTGTCCGAGGATGAACGTGTGCAGCACGAACGGGCACACGAGTGCTTGACCCTTGCGCGACTGCTCCAGCATCTCGTCGAACTGATCGATCCAGATGTCCGCTAGCTCGACTGCCGTGTGCAGACGGTTGATCATCATCGGCGAATCGTTGGTTTCGATCGGATAGGGCATGTTGAGGATGCGACCACCGCGCGTCCGCATCCAAATCGGTTGATCGTCGAGCGGCCAGTCGCATTGGTAGAGGTAGCCCGCCTCCTGCAACAGATCGAGCGTGACGCTGCTCTGAGACAGCCATGGGCCCATCCATCCAATCGGCTTCTTGCCGGT
>JANOKV010000183.1:0-4529 GCA_031419415.1 Hyphomicrobiales bacterium
GCGATGTCGGCCAGAACCTCGCCTTTCTGGAAGTAGGCTTCGAACAGGGCTTCGGCGACGTCGTCCTCCCGGCCCATGCGCTCGCCGTAGGCCATCAGGCGGTGGGCCTGCAATGTGTTGGGCTGCACGGTGATGGCGTCGAAATCGAACGGGATGTCGAGCGCCTTGCCGATGTCCTCGATGCGCGCGTAGTTGCGCTTGGCGCCGGCGCCGAATTTCTGCTCGATGTAGGCTCGGCGCGAAACGCCGGCCTCGGGAACATCAGGGTTCAACTGAAACGGGTGCCAGCGCACGGCTGGTGGTTCCGCATCGGGGTGGCGCTCGCTCCAGGTCCGCAGGGCGGCCTCGAGGCGGCGCTTCCCGATGAAGCACCAGGGTCAAACCACGTCCGAGACGATTTCGATGGTGAGGTTGGTGTCGATGAGCTTGGGGTCCATGGCTGTCGCTGCCTCGAAAGGGGTTAGCGCCCGCCTCTCGCGAGCGCGCAACGGAATATACACGCCACAGCACGCCGACGCGAGTTCGATGTCGGCCGCGACGCGGAGCAGGGATGAGGGACGAAGTGTCCGGAGGACGCGATGGTGCCGTGGATGGGGAAAGACCCGGCGCGCTGCGCGCGGCTCTTTGCGCTGGTTCCCGCACACCGTTCGGCCTTCGGCCTCGCGTTTGCGGGATGACGGGAAAAATGGGCGTGGCGGAAGGAAAGCGGATCACGCCGCAAGTGGACGACGTCAACGCGATGCCTATTGCCGCGAGATGCTGCTTTTGCCGGCGCGCAGCACGTATTTCTGGACTTTGCCCGTCGCCGTCTTGGGTAGCTCGTCGACGAAGGTGACCCACTGGGGTGTCTTGAAGTGGGCGAGGCCGTCGCGCACGTGGCGCTTGATCTCGTCCTCGGTGGCTTTGGCGCCGTGCCGCAGGATGACGAACGCGTGGGGCGATTCCCCCCACTTTTCATGCGGCATGCCGACGACGGCCGCTTCCTGCACGGCGGGATGGCGCAACAGACATCCCTCGATCTCGACGGAAGAAATGTTCTCGCCGCCGCTGATGATGACGTCTTTGAAGCGATCGCGAATCTCCACGTAACCATCCGGGTGCACGACAGCCGCGTCGCCGGAGTGGAACCAACCGTTCTTGATCGCCGCATCCGTCGCGACGGGGTCGTTGTAATAGCCCCTCATGACGACGTTGCCGCGCACGGTGATCTCGCCGAGCGTCTGGCCGTCGTGTGCCACCTCGACGCCGGCCTCGTCGACGACGCGCAACTCGCCGGAACTGACGAGCTCGACGCCCTGGCGCGCTTTGATCTGCGCGCGTTCGGACAGGGAGAGGCGCGCATGCTCGGGGCGGGGCTCGCACACGGTGATGAAGGGGGTCGTCTCGGTCAATCCATAGACTTGGGTCAATTCCCAGCCCAGTTCGCGCTCCACCAGCTCGATCGTGGCCGCAGCGGGCGGCGCGCCGGCCGTGAACAGGCGCACGCCGCGCGGCGCTCCGGCGCGCATTTCGGCAGGCGCATTGGCAATGCCGATCAGCACCGTGGGCGCAGCGCAGAACATCGTGATCTTCTCGTCTTTGATCAGTTGGTAGATCAGTCCGGGTTCCACGCGCCGCAGGCACACGTTCGCCATGCCGCGCGCGGTGTTGATCCAGGGGAACGTCCAGCCGTTCGCATGGAACATGGGCAGGGTCCACAGATACCGGTCGGCCGGCGTCAGGTGGTGATGCACGAGCGTGCCCATGGCATTCATGTAGGCGTTGCGGTGAGTGATCATCACACCCTTGGGCCGCGCGGTGGTGCCGCTCGTGTAGTTAATGCTCAGCAGATCGGTTTCGGCAATCTCGACGGCGGCGAAGCGCGGCGCATGCGAAGCGAGCTTGGCCTCGTAGTCGATCCAGCCTTCGCCTGAACCTTCCAGCGCCACGAAATGGCGGACGCCGGGCAATCGGTCCCGGATGCTGTCGATGGCGGCCAGGTAGTCGGAATGGGCGCAAACGACCTTCGCGCCGCAGTGATTGATGATGTACTCGAAGTCAGCGGGCACGAGCCTATAGTTGATCGGCGCCAGCACGGCCCCGATCTGCGGCACGGCGTAGTAGGCTTCGAGATGGCCGTGCGTGTTGGGCGCGATGTAGGCGACGCGATCGCCCTTGCCGATTCCGAGGGCCTGGAGTGCCGCCGACCAGCGGTCGCAGCGATCGAAAAACTGTGCATACGTGAGGCGCAGATCGCCATCGACGACGGCTTCGCGATCGGCATAGAGCCGCCGCGCGCGCCGCGCGAACTCGAGGGGCGTCAGGGGAATTTCCACGGGGTTTCTCCCTTCGATGTGCATCGGTCATCCCGACGCGAGCAAGCTCACGGCGTCTCGGGAAAACAGTATCTGCCGACCACGGGCTCGGCAACGCTCGCTTCGCGCCGCGGGGTCACGACAACCCGGGGCGGTGAAATCGAACATGTGGCTTCCGCGTCCTCGACAATCGTGGAGTCGCGATGAGGTTGGCTCAGCGGACAAACTCTGCTTAGGTGTGCCGCCTTGCAACCGATCGCGATCCGGATCATCTCTCCCCCATGCCCAACTTGAGCGAAGCGATCACGATTCCGGCTGCCGTGGAGGATGTGTGGCCGCTGCTGCGCGACCCCGCGCTCGTGGCCTCGTGCATCCCCGGCGCAACGCTGGCGCCTGAGCAGGACGGCGAAGCGTGGAAGGGTTCGATCCGCGTCAAGTTCGGGCCGACGGTCGCGACGTTTCGCGGTGAAGCGACGCTGGCTTACGACGATGCCGCCAAGCGGTGCACGATTGCAGGACGCGGCATCGATCAGCGCGGCGCGTCTCGGGCGTTGGCCAATGGGGTGGTGACGGCCGCAGCCGACGGCAGCTCCACCAAACTCACCATCGATGGCGAATATTCCGTCACGGGACCTCTGGAGACGTTCGCCAATGCGGGCGGCGTGCATGTCGCGCGCGCGTTGCTCGCCGAATTTTCCGCCAACATGGCGAAGGTCGTCGCCCAACAACGCGATACCGTTGCAATGCCACCGGAGGGCGCGGTGACAGCGTCCCTTCCTGTCGGTGCGGCCGGCGCGCCGCTGAACACGGTCACTGCCATGTCGCCGAGCCCGACTCCGGCAACGGGGGTTTCACCCGCAGCTCGAACGCCGACATCGCACGCACCGCCGCGCGCCGCCGCCGCAGAACTCAGCGCCGGTAAGGTGCTCTGGGCGGCATTTCTGTCTTGGTTGAAATCCATCTTCCGAACGGGGAGCCCAAAGTCATGAGCAAGCTCAAAACATCCGATATGCTGGCGCAAGCCTTTCGCGCGGAAGGTGTCGATCATCTGTTCACCTTGATGGGTGACGCCAACATGTACTGGTCGACGGCTATGGCCGAACTGCCGGGCGTGAGTGTCGTCCACGCGCGCCACGAGCACGCCGCCGTCGCTATGGCCGATGGCTATGCGCGCGCCACCGGCAAGGTCGGCGTCGCCTCGACGACGTGCGGCCCAGGTTTCACGCAGATCATGACGGCGCTGACCTGCGCGGCGCAGGCCAATACACCGATGGTCATCTTCGCCGGGGACAGCCCGATCACGGCAGCGTGGTATCTCCAAGCGATCGACATGGCGCCGCTGACCTTGGCGACGGGCGCGCATTTCGTGGCGGTGCGCCACATCGACCGGCTGCTCGATAACGTGCGTGAAGCCTTCCAGGTAGCGCAAGCCCAACGTCGCCCCGTCGTGCTGTCGGTGCCGATGGATATGCAGAAGCTGCCCTGGCCGCATCTGACCGACTACACCCCGTCGGCCGAGCTGGTGCCGATCGCCCAGCGACCGCTGCCCGATCCCATGATCGTCGATCGCGTGGTGGCGATGATCGCGGAAGCCGAACGGCCGATGATCATCGGTGGGCGTGGCGCGATGTGGTCGGGCGCACGGCCCGAGCTCGAAGCGCTGGGCGATCGCATGGGAGCCCTGTTTGCGACCTCGCTGTTGGGCAAGGGCCTCTTCAGCGGCCATCCGTTCGCCCTGGATGTCGCCGGCGCCTTCGCCAGCGACTTTTCGCGCGAACGCTTTGCCGAATCCGATCTGGTGCTGTGCTTCGGCGCAGGCCTGGGCCACTACACGACCGAGGGTGGCTATCTGTACCCGAACGCGCGTGTCGTGCAGGTGGACGTGGCCCCGCGCGGTCTGTGGCAGGGCCTCAAGACAGCCGACCTGCACGTGCGCGCCGACGCCAAGACGACGGCTGCGGCGATCGTCGATAAACTCGTGCAGAAGGACATCAAGCGCACCGGTTTCCGCTCAGCCGAGATGGCCAAGGCCATCGCCAGCGACGTGCCCGACGGCAAGCACTTCACCGTGCAGCCCAATCTGCTCGATCCACGCCGCGCCATCGAAGAGCTCGACCGCACGATCCCGAAGGATTGGGATGTGGTCATCGGTGGCGGGCATTATTTCTCGATCGCGATGACGCACCTGAAAAATCGCGCACCGGACAAGTACCACGTATTTATCGATTTCGGCGC
>JANOKV010000184.1:0-7044 GCA_031419415.1 Hyphomicrobiales bacterium
TGAGGTGATCTATGCGCATGCCTGCCGCCTGTACGCGCTGACGCGCAGCACGCTCAAGGATGAAATCGAGAGCTTACGGCTCTTCTACGCAGATCCGCAGCGATCCAGACTTCCTGGCGAAGCCATGCACGTCTCGGCCCCCTGCGCAGCGCTGACGACAGGGCGTGTCGTTTTCATAGGTGCGGTTTGGTATCATCCCGACCACCGCAAAAAAGGCCTGATGCAGACTACCGCGCCATTGGTTCGGGCGCTCGCCTACACGCGCTGGCAGTCGGATTTCGCGTTCAGCTTCATGGCCGAAGATTTGGTCAAAGCAGGCACTGCGGTCAAAGCCCGGTTTCCCCATGTGGAGTGGGATGTGGCGATGGTCAAAACGCCAGTGTACCGTGACGGAACATTGCGTGCGGCCCTCGTCTGGACCGATGCCGGCGAGCAGCTTCGCCATTTCTACGAATACTCAGCCCAGACCGACCCGAAGATCGATCTGATTGTCGAAAATGGGGCCGCCTAACAAGGTCCGCTGGCCCGCACTCGTCAATATCGGCACAATCACTTGTTTGTATCGCATGCGGGCGCGGCCTGCGTGAGGCCAGCGCACGATTGCGTCCACCTTCGCGATCCGGGGCTGATTGGCGATCAACACCTCTTGGTAAGCGGTGGCAACCCATCGGCCGTAGTTGCGATCGGGTTGCTCTTCGATCGGCGCGCCGATAGCGCAACTCCGCCATGTTTCATAGGGCGCAAACAGGCCTTGCCCGAACTCCTGAAACATGAGGCGCCCGTCATCACTGCTTTTCTCGACCAAAACATAGCGATCGCCGAGCGTTGCCTCGACGAGTTGCCGAAGTTTCCCCTGTCCCGATGGCGTCGACAGGTTCGCCCAATCGCGCACGATCTGGCCGAGTGCGGACAGGGGGGAAATCTCATCGAGACCCAGCGGCCGAGACAGAAAATCGTCGGGTCTGGCGGTGGTGGTGCTGGTGATCAAATTCTCCACCCGCCGCAAGGCCACATCGGTCGAGCGGATCAGTTCGTAGGACCAACCCGATCCGAGCCAGGAGACGACGACGCGTTCCGATCGGGCGCGCCGCAGCCATTTGCTCACGCCCCGCCAGCAGGCTTCGCTGACGAGGGACGGCCGCAGGCGCAATTGGCAGGACGCACCGTAGTTGTCGATGCCGACGAAGCCGAGGTTCGCGATGGCATAGTCGACGAATTCGCTGCCCGAATAGGGCGAGCCGAAAGCTTCCCTGAGCTTGCGGGACGTCGCGGGCCATTCCAACCCTGCATCATCGATCAAGAGGAGAGACATGATTGTTTCGGGCGCCCCACGTCAGCCTTGCTGACCCGGATCATGCCTTTGGCGGAGTTGCGCAGCGCCTAAAGCGGATGGGGGTATTTTATCGATCTCACGTTTTTCATGAATGAAACGCGTTGCCCATGCCACTCGTGACGCCGGGAAGTCACAAAATGGCCATCGCGACCCCGGTATAAGAGGGCTGGAGGAGCCATGCGTTTCGCTGTCGTGCTTGCCACCATCTGCTGTCTGATGTCGGGTTCGGTGTTTGCCGCCACGCCGCAACAGCGACCCCTGGGTACGGCTAAGGAAATTCTCCAGTGGATCAACGGCTATCGCCTGAAGCCACAGCCCCAGAAGTTGCCCGACGCGGTCCGGGCGATGAGTGCGCTCGGCCTCTTTCGGGATCTCGATACGGGCGGCGTTTACCTGGGGTTTATCGCCGGTGTGATCGGTTCCAACCCCGCTCGCGCCGAAGCGCTCGTGACACGCATGTTCCCGATGCCGCCGGAAGATCAGGTGGTGTTGGTGCGCGCCATCGCCTACTCGGGTCTGCCCGATTGGAAGGCGTTGTTGGCGAAATTCGCCGAGCGCATGCCTGCGCGGCGCATTCTGATCGAACGGCTGCTCGCCGATAAACTGCCCATCCTGGCGTCGCTGCCCCTCGACCAGTCGCCCGCCGCCCTCGATATCCTGTGGGGGTATTACTTCGGCACGGGGCGCTTCGACAGTGTCGAACGCATCGTCTCGGCGCTCGGCTGGGCCAAAGAGCCCAACAACGTCGAGCGGTTGACGCTGGGCGCTATGGCCAAGTGGACACTCGCCAACAACGCGCAGCAGGACAAGCGCTTGCTCGATTATCTGCGCGGCGAGATCAAACGGCAGCCCAAGCCGATCGCCAAGGAAATCGAGGAGGTCGTGGAGGCCGCCGAGACGTTCGAAACCTCCCGGATCCGCCGCGACGCCATGGCGGCAATAGAAGACTTGAAGCGCAAGGGGCCGGCCAGCGCCCGCAATGCCTCCTGGTGGGGGACAGCCGGGCAGACCGCGCTGGCTCTGGGCTGCGTCGTGGCCAGCGCCATGGGTCACGTCGAGATCGGGATTCCCTGCGTGATTGGCGGCGTCGCCTCGTCGGCGGCGCTCAAATTCCTGGTTCCGCAGCCCTAAAGCTGGAGTTGATGGATCACAGACACCGACGCCGATGCATCTGCGCTGACATCACGATGCCGTGGCCGATCTGCGCAATGCTCGATTTTTGCCATATAATTCTGTAATATGCTTCGTGTTGGATTGGTGTCGTATGATTTGCCGAAAGACCCCCGCGTAACCATATGAGCACCAGCAGATCATCGACTTCGACCCTTCGGGAGCGCACATGATGTGGCATGACAGACCTCTGCGTGGCGTCAGCCTGGGGCTCGCCGCGGTCGTCGGTGTGGTGGCTCTGGGCGCGATCATTGCTGGTGGCGCACCCGAAGCCTTGCTGGCCCGCAGCTATGCTCACGCCTTGAATAGCGTTCCGACGTCTTGGGAACGGCGGCTCTCCGGCAATCTCTGGCTCAGCCATGACGTTGGCCAAGACAAGACCCTGTCGAACGTCCAGCCGCTGCGCCATGCGCTTGCGATCGGCGATCAGATCAAGATTTCGGCGCGCGCCGGGACCGAGGAGACGATCGAGGTGACGGCGCTCGAGGAGTTCGACGGGGAAGGACTCGGTTTATCGGGCCAGCAACTGCAAATGGTGACCGGCAAACCCCTCACGGGCCTCCCCGGCGAGACGGTGCGCTTTCTGTTCGCGATCGACACACCGTCCGCGCCAGCGCCAGTCAAAACCGACCGCAGCCTGTAAGCGCACGCGCGCGCCCCCCGCGTCAACCGTCCAGAAGTGCGTCTGCCAGCGCCGTGAAGTCAGAGACGATCAGGTCGGGCTGGTTGGGCGATTGCCCGTAGGGCCGCCGCCGCCGATCGATGAAGACCGAGCGGAACCCGTAGGACGCCGCACCGATGCAATCGAAAGCGTGGTTGGCGACGAAAATGCAATTCGAACGTTCAATGTGGCGCCAACGCTCGGCGATCAGCCGTTCGGCGGTGGCATATGTTTTCCAATGGGGCTTGAAATACCCGGCCTCCTGCACCGAGATCGTCATGTCGAAGGCAAAGCCGATGTGGGGCTTGGCGGCCTCCAACATGTCCCGGTCGCCGTTCGACAGGATGATGAGTTTGTAGCGCGTGGCGAGGCGCGCGAGAGCCGCCAGAACGTCTGGAAACGGTGTCAGCTTTTCGATTTCCGAGACGAGCCACGCGACCTCTGCCTGGGTATGGGATATGCCGCTGCGCTCCATCACCTGGGAGACGGCGCGATGGCCGATCTGGCGGTAGGGGGTGTGGCCACGATCGAGGAGCGCATCGATCATGCTGTCTTCGAAATGCGTGCGCCGCCACCACGTCACGAAACTCGACGGATGTCCCGTCCAGCCTTTCGCTTTCAAAAACGGCCCCACCGCTTCGGTCAGGCCCCTCTGCATATCGACGACGGTGCCGTACTGATCGAAGATCAGGGCCTGTCCTTCGCGGCGCAACAGATCGATGGTTTCGGCCATGGCATTTCTTCTCTTTATCGATGTCGGGTCAGCGCCTACTCTCATCATCTCGACGGCGAACATTCAAGGGGTACGGCAATGGCGTTTCGGATAGGCCTCCTGCTTTTTCCAGACATCACTCAGCTCGACATGACGGGGCCCTACGAGGTGTTCACGAAACTGCCGGGGGCAGAGGTGCACCTAGTCGCCAAGACGATGAACCCGGTGATGGCCAATGGCGGCATGCAGATCCTGCCGACCACGACATTGGCTCTGTGTCCTCACCTCGATCTCGTCTGCGTGCCAGGCGGGCCTGGCATGAATGCGTTGCTCGAAGATCGCGAGACGCTGGAATTTCTGCGCGCGCGCAGCGGCAGCACGCGCTGGATGACCAGTGTGTGCACGGGCGCCCTGGTGCTCGGCGCGGCAGGTCTGCTGCGCGGCAAGCGCGCCGCCACCCACTGGATGAGCCGTGACATGCTGACGGCCTTCGGCGCAATCCCCGTCGCCGAGCGCGTCGTCATGGACGGCAACATCATCACGGGCGGCGGCGTCACGGCGGGTATCGACTTCGCGCTGACCGTTGCTGCCGAAGTGTTCGGTGAGGACCTGGCGAAGAGCATCCAACTGGGCATCGAATATGATCCGCAGCCCCCGTTCGATGCGGGTTCACCGGAACGCGCGGGAAACACGATCGTCGAACAGGCGCGCGCGGGAGCGTCGGCTCGACAAGCCGTGCGCGCGGCGGCCGTCGCACGCGCAGCGGCGGCACTGAGCGCCTGAGCTGGAACGGACCCGTTGGCCGGCGATTTGTGGCGCATCAATGCCTCTGCCGAAGTTGCGGTCTATGCAATGATGCACGTGCGATCTGCTGACGGAGAACCGCAATGAACATCTGGCGAACGATGATGATGGCCACGGTCGTTGCAGGGGCGGCAACGGAGGTTGGCCATGCTGCTTCCACCAGTCTGCTGGCTACCCCCGCGCAACGTGCGGCGCCTCCGCCTCTCCTGTTGAAAGTGCACGGCTGCCACCGGTCGGCGCAAGATAGTTTCGACGGATGGCACCGCCATGTCGGGCCTTATTGCGACTGGGTTCGCGCATCTCGATCGCGCTCGAGCCCCTACGCACGCTGCCGCACGCGCTGCCAGTACATCGGCCCAATCAAAACATGTAAGCGCGTCTGCTATTGAGCGGCGCTGCCGCGAAAGAGCGGTGATCGTTTTTTTGTGAAGCGCGCTGCGCCGAGCGTCTGTTTCCGCCGTGCGGATGATGCGGAAAAACCCAATTATGTTCGCCATCACCACAATGCGAACACTATTATGCCGCATATGTGGCGGGTCACCTCGCGTTCATCCGGGCTTTCGCGGTTTTCTGAAAATGACCGCAGCGGTCGCGCCGGAACTGATCACACATCATCCAATGCAAAATGTGTCGACGTTGACGCGTCTGGCGATGGCTGGCCGCGTCGGCTCACCCGATAACGAGAGAGCGAGGAACCAAATGGCTAAAGGCGAACGAAAATCCAATCGAGAAGTCCGCAAGCCGAAGAAGACGGCCGCGGAAAAATCGTCCGCGAGCACGGTCCCGGCGACGATGGCGAAACTTTTCAAATCCGACAACAAATCGAAGAAGAAATAACGACAGACCGGGCCGTGGCTCAGTCACGGGCCGGCGCGGCGTCCCATTCTACCGAAAAGGTGTTTTCCACATGCAACTTCCCGCCGAAGCAAAGCCTGCCATCTGGGGCGCAATCGGTGGCGCCATTGCGCTGGCCGTCATCGGCTTCACGTGGGGAGGCTGGGTGACGGGAGGCTCCGTCGCCGCATCGAACAAGCAGGCGGCGTCCAAGGCTGTGATCGCCGTCCTCGCCCCGATCTGCGTCGACAATTATGCGCGCGCCACCGATACGTCGAAACAGCTCACAGAGCTCAAGAAAATCAGCTCGTGGCAGCAAGCCGCTTTCGTCGAGAAAGCGGGTTGGGCGAAAATACCCGGCATCCCCTCGGTCGATTCCGGAATGGCCACAGCCTGCGCCGAGATGATCATCGCTCTGAAATCTTGACGACCTTAGGCCGGGGGAGAGGCGGTGATCGCCGCTCTTTCGGCCCCTTTGATATGGACCTGCCATCCATCGACGGGCCTCGCGCTTTTGGCTAGCCTGGGGCGTGACGCTGTTGGATAGGGTCGGGGCCCCGTGTCGCTGTTCGAACGCCTGAAGCAATGGGCCCGGATCATCAAAAGGGATGTGATCGCCCTTTATCTGGCGACTGGCGATCCACGGACGCCGTGGCGCGCCAAGGTCGTGGCGTTGATGATCACCGCCTATGCCGCAAGTCCGATCGATCTGATCCCCGACATCGTTCCGCTCTTGGGGTATCTCGACGAGGTGGTGCTCCTGCCGCTCGGCATCCTCCTCGCCGTCCGCCTCGTCGGTCGGGACCTGATGTCTGAATTCCGGGCCCGCGCCGACACTCTGGAACGTCTGCCATCGAGCCGGATCGGCGCTGCCCTCATCATCGCCGTGTGGGTCATCGCGGTTCTCGCGTCGGGATGGTGGCTCGTGCGCGTCATGGGGTGGTGACGGCCCGCGTGACAGCCGGCCGTTGGCTGCGTTAGCTTCGTCGCCGACACTCGGGGCAAAGGAGCCGGCGCCAATGGCCAAGACACCGCGGTACGCAATTCAGATCGGGGCCGTCGACGGCGAAGGCGCGACCGACCGGCAGATGTATGCCGAGGCGATCGGTGATGCCAAACTCGTGCAGAGCCTGGGCTACAATGCCGCCTGGATCGTCGAGCATCACTTCTCCGATTATTATCCCACGCCCAATCCCCTGATGATGCTGTCGCACATTGCGGCCGCCTGTCCGGGCCTGGGCCTGGGCACCGCCGTCATGGTGCTGCCTTGGTATGACCCCATCCGCTTCGCCGAGGACGTGGCGATGCTGGCGACGCTGACCGAGGGCGAACTGCACATCGGCATGGGGCGTGGCACCGCCAAGCTCGAGTACGACGCGCTGCGCATGCCGATGAGCGAGGCGCGCGACCGGTTCCTCGAATGCTGGGACGTGACCAAACTGGCGCTCGCCGGCAAGCCCTTCACCTACGATGGTCGGTTCGTGAAGCTCGACCGGCCGATCACCGTGCGCCCGCTCGTCGATACCGCCC
>JANOKV010000185.1:0-5209 GCA_031419415.1 Hyphomicrobiales bacterium
TCACTGAGCGGCGCCCGATCGGGGATCACGACAGCACCTTGGCTCGGAAGAGAAAGGAGGTGCAGATGCACCGTCTTACCTTCGCACTGGCCACCGCCGCTATGCTGACGCTTACCGGAGCGACACCGACAGGAGCTGAGGCCCCTGCCGACTTTCCCTCACGGCCGGTGACGCTGGTGGTGCCTACGGCGCCGAGCGTTACTGGCGACTTGCTCATGCGTGCCTTTGCGGAGGTGGCGAGCAAGCATCTGGGGCAGTCCATCATCGTCGAGAACAAGCCTGGCGGCAGCGCCACTCTTGCCGCCGCGCATGTTGCGGGGAATGCCAAGCCCGATGGTTACACGATTACGCAAATCGTCATTCCGGTATTCCGAGTACCGGTCATGCAGAAGGCCACCTACGATCCAGTCAAGGACTTCACCTACATCATCATGCTGGGCGGCTATACGCTGGGGGCTGTCGTCAAGGCCGACAGCCCATTCAAGTCCTGGCAGGACGTGATGGCCTTTGCCGAAGCCAATCCCGGTAGATTCACTTACACGACCGTCGGACCGATGACGACGAACGCCATCGCCATGGAGACGATCGCGCGCCAAGCCGGCGTCCAGTTCACGCACGTTCCGGGCAAAGGTGGCGGAGCAGGCATCGCCGCCGTGCTCGGCGGTCACGTGATGGCGATGGTGGAGAGTCCATCGTGGGCGCCTACCGTCGCTTCGGGTGACTTGCGCCTGTTGATGCTGCTGAATGGTGAACGGAGCAGGAAGTGGCCTGATACGCCGACGCTCAAGGACCTCGGCTACCATTACGATTTCGACTCGCCGTTCGGTCTCGCTGGTCCCAAGGGCATGGACCCGGCAATAGTGAAAACGTTGCACGGCGCCTTCAAGAAGGCCTACGACGACCCGAAAGTGATCGACGCCTACGAGAAGTTCGACTTCGTGCGTCGTTACATGAACACGGAGGACTATCAGAAATTCGTACCGAAGTTGGCTGCAAATGAAAGAACTGCCATGGAGAAGATCGGGCTGGTAAAAGTTGGCCTCGCGAAATAGGCGCAACACGAGTAGCAAATAGCCGGCTGCGCGTGAAATACATCATAGACTGGATTGCTACGGTCCCCCTTGCGGGTGTCCGGCTTGAGCTTTGATTTCGGTAGTTTGGTAAAGCCAATATTGGTTCCCACGTTCCGACCGTCTGGCCCTTGGAGCCGAGTAGCCGTCTCTGGTCGATTGGCTGAACGGGAATGCGAAGCCGCCCCGCATGGTGCGGGAACGGTCATCCCTGCGACAGGAGTCCCGCTATGCAAGTCAAAGACGCAATGCATCCAGGCGTCCGCTGGGTAGAGCCCAAGACCCCCTTGACCGAAATTGCTCAGCTCATGCGCAGGCACAACATCGGCGCGATTCCGATCGGCGAGAACGATCGCCTCATCGGCATCGTGACGGATCGCGACATTGTCTGCCGCGGCCTATCTCAAGGGCTCGATCTCACCCGCGCGACCGCCAGCGACGTCATGACCTTGGGCATCTACTACACCACCGAGGCCGCAGATGTGACCGACGCCGCCGTGATCATGGAGACGCATAGAATTCGCCGCCTCCCCGTCATCAACGACCAGAAACGGATGACTGGGATGCTGAGCATCGGCGATCTGTCCCACGGCGGCCATCGGGACTTGTGCGGTGAGGTTCTCAATGTGGTTGCTGCGCGCGCCGCATGAGGCGCACACCCTCTCTTCCTGCGGCCTTGGTTATCTTCTATAGCGTTCGCGGTAGGGACGGTCATTGCTGACCGCCCCCCGCACAGATCCGAGCGGGCCCAATTCGGGCACTCGGCTCCTACCTCGAGTGTCTGACGGCGAACCGCACAATCCGCCATGGATGTCGGGCTCGGGCTTTCGGAATGAACTCGTCCACTAGCATATTCATCCGGTCCCACACCACCCGCGCTCGTTGGCTCCGGCGACCAAGTTGCCGTTGCCAGAGGTTGATGACGTGATATCGGAAAGCGCTTTGACTACAATGAAGTTGGCGTATCAAATCGCCAGTGTTCATCTGGGGTCGAGATGAGCACTATCGATGTGCCAGTGCCCCGTGGAGTGTGTGTTGCCGCTGACGCAGTTTTCGACGCCGCTGGCGGCGCTGGATGTCGTGGTGATCGATACCGAGACGACCGGTCTCGATGCGCGGTCGGCCCGCATCGTACAACTTGCCGGCATTCCCGTGACCGGAGAGGCGATCGCGCGGGAGCGTGGGTTCGAGACGTTGATCAATCCCGGGATCGCGATCCCGCTGGCGACCACCAAAATCCACGGCATCCGCGATGGCGACGTTGCGAACGCACCGCGATTCTCGGAGTTTGCCGCCAAGCTTGAAGCGCACCTCGGTAAGGCAATCATCGTCGGCCATACGATCAGTTACGACCTTGCGATCCTGAGGCGTGAATATCAACTCGCGGATCGCGTGTGGCATCAGCCGCGCGCCCTCGACGTGCGCCATCTGGCACAGCTGGCCCGGCCTTCGCTCGCCGGATACGACCTCGACCGCCTCTGCCAATGGCTCGGTATCGACGTGAACAGTCGCCACACCGCTATGGGCGACGCTGAGGCGACCGCTAGGATCTACGTGTCGCTGATCCCGATGCTTCGCGCCCAGAATATCCGAACGCTGGCGGAGGCCGAAGCTGCGAGCCGTCGGCTGGCCGACACCGAGGCGCAGGTATCAGGCGGTCTGAGCCTGCCGGAATCGGTCATGCCGGTGACGAGCATGGCCGCTCTCGCCAGCCTCGACAGCTTCGCCTATCGCCATCGCGTCCGCGAAATCATGAGTGCGCCTGTCGTCTACGCCGATCGAGATCTGACGCTCGAGGCTATGATCCAAGCCCAATTGGGTCAACGCATCTCGAGCGTTCTGGTCGAGTTGGATCCCGGTACGACAGGGATCGTCACCGAAAAGGACATTCTACGAATCATAAGCCAGCACGGCGCGGCGGGACTACAGATGCGCATGAAGGAGGTTGCTTCGGCCCCGGTGCAAATGGTCGAGGAAAGCGATTTCGTCTACCGCGCGATCGGCCGCATGGGCCGACTCGGATTTCGCCATCTGGTGGTTCGGAATGCTTCCGGAGCCATCACCGGCATCGTGACGGCGCACCGCCTTCTGCGGCAGCGGGCGAAGGCGGCCATTGTGCTCGGCGACGAGATCGATCAGGCCGACAGCGCCGCCGCGCTCGGACGGGCCTGGGCAAAACTTCCGTCCGTGACGGCGAGCCTGATAGCAGATGATGTCGATGCTCTTACGGTGACCAGTGTGATCAGCACCGAGATTGCGGGCATGACGAGGCGCGCGGCGGAGCTTGCCGAAGTGCGCATGATCGGCGAGGGCCATGGCGCGCCACCCGTCGCTTACGCCGTGATGGTGCTCGGGTCCGGCGGTCGCGGCGAAAGCCAGCTCGCCGCAGATCAGGACAATGCGATCGTCTATGCGTCGGGCGTCACGGGCGGCCCGGAAGGCGGCTATTTCGAGCGCCTCGCGACCTATATGAACGAGATGCTCGATACCGCCGGCATCCCGTTTTGCAAGGGAGGCGTGATGGCGAAGAACGCCCACTGGTGCAGAAGCGTCGACGCGTGGCGGATAACGATCGACGGTTGGGTGCGTCACAAGCGACCCGAAGATCTGCTCAACGTCGATATTTATTTCGACGCCATCTGCGTGCATGGTGACGCAGCGCTTGTCGCCACCATCTGGGATTACGCATTCGAACGCACTAAGGGCGAACACTTGTTTCAGTGGTTGCTCGCGGCGATGGCCCGTAAGCGCCATCCGGCCGTGTCGCTATTCGGTGGTCTGCGGGTTGACGCGCAGGGCCGTCAAGACTTGAAGGCGACCGGGCTACTGCCGATCTTCTCGTGCGGTCGTGTGTTGGCGATCAAGCACGGCATCCGCGCGCATGCGACCCCCGAGCGCCTATCAGGCCTGGTGGGTGCAGGCGTCGCGGCGGCCGATGTCGTCCAGACCATCGTCGATGCCCAGAAAGTGATCCTCGCAACGATCCTGGGGCAGCAGTTGATCGACATTGAAGCTGGCATACCGCCGACACCAAAAGTCGTCATCGCGCGGCTCGACAAGGTGGAAAAGGCACGTCTCAAGCAAGCTCTTGGCAACGTCGACGAGGCGATCCGGTTGGTTGCCGAAGTGTGGGATTAAGCGGGCACGCAGGCGGGTTGCCGTCGGTTTGCGCGATGAACGCCGCCGCCGGCGGCCCCGCCTGGATTTGGTCCGTTCAGGCACAGAATCAACGATCGACGACCCTGGCCAGCACTCATCCTCCCCACCCGAAAGCTGCCAGTCAACGGATCGCTTGACGGTCGTCGACGCGATAGTTTCGATAGCCGAAGATTTTCAGCGCCGGCAATCACCACCGCCCGGACCGCCCTCAACTGGCTGGCGCGCGAGCGCCTTTGTTCGTTGGCCCGTCTCGAAAATGAGAACGGAAGCGGTCTCGGATAGTAAGCTGCCATCGCCGCCGAGACCTGTCAAAAGTGAGGCTGCTGCAGTGCACATGTCGCTTGTCGCCGTGCTCTGCAAATTTGCAACATGGGTGTTGAACACCGGCCCTTCGTCGGCTTGGGGTCAGAATCGACGGGCGGCAACCATTCGATGGAAGAAATGATCCGAAACCTGCCATTGGATCAGTGATTTGGGTCAACGCGGGCGCATTCTCGGTTGTCTCTCAACCAAGGAGACGAACCATGGAAGAAGACTATGCGCCTGCCACCGTGACGCCTACCCGCCGCACCCCTTGGAACAAGGGCAAGCTCGTCGGCGCCAAGCCGCCCTTGCGGCCAAGCCATGTCTGGTCGATCAGGACGAAGCTCCAAATCGAGGGGAAGAAGAGGGATCTCGCCCTCTTCAACCTGGCGATCGACAGCAAGCTACGCGGCTGCGACGTGGTCGCCGTCCGCGTGGATGATGTGGCCCCGGGTGGTTACGCCATGGATCGCGCTACTGTTCGCCAGAAGAAGACGGGCAGGCCAGTCCGGTTCGAGCTGACCGACCAAGCACGAATGGCGATCGACGAGTATCTGAGACTGACCGGTCGCAAGGCTGGCCAGTTCCTGTTTGCTGGTCGAGGTGACGACGCCAAGCGCGGGCTGACCACGAGGCAGTATGCCCGTCTGGTTCAAGAGTGGGTCGCAAGCATCGGG
>JANOKV010000186.1:0-1762 GCA_031419415.1 Hyphomicrobiales bacterium
AGCTTCGCCGAGTCGTCCGTCAGATAGCCGCCCGTCTGGAAATGAAAGTCTTGCGTGTAGTAGGCGGGCAGATCCGCCTGGGCCACCACCTCGGCGACCGTGGTGGCGTCGCGGGAGCGGCGGCGCTCGAGCGTCGCGGGCAGGTCGGCGAGCATGCGGCGCGCCCGCGTCAGGTGCTCGGCGACGCCCTCGCCATCGGGCATCGGCGGATAGAGCCCGTCGCGCACGGCCGTGGCGTCGCGCAAGATGAGCTGGGCGAGATCGGCCAACACCTCCTGCGTCGAGGGCATCGGCCGTTTCGGCGTTGGTGATGCGGGTGGGGTCGTAGGCTTGGGCGCCAGTCGCGACGCCTGCCAATCGACCACGCGATTGAGCCCGAAGTACCACGCGACGCGCACGCCCTGTCCCAGCCCTTGCAGTCCCATGCCGATTGTTTCAGCCATTCTCGTCCTCGAACGGTGACACGATTGTCGCCACCCCACATGTCGGCTGTCCAACGCACGGCCGCAAGAGGACAGGCGCCACCTGCCGCAGGGTGTTCCGCGCCGAGTGTCGTCGGGCTTGCAGCGCCGCCCCGCCTGGCCGACAAATGGGCGGCGGCCAGCCCCGCCGAACCGACGCCCGCTCCATGCCAGCCGGAGACCCTGCAATGAAAATCACCGCCATTCACGCTCATTATGTGCGCATTCCCTACGACATGGGCGCGCCCGCGACGGCTTTTGCGGGCCTTCGGTTCCCCTCGCAAGATCACCTGCTCGTTCAGGTCGATACGGACGCTGGCATCACCGGTTGGGGCGAGGGCTTTGGCCACAACATCATCCCGGCGACCAAAGCCGCGCTCGAGAGCTACGTCGCGCCCTGGTTCATCGGCAAGGACCCCACCGATATCAACGCACTGCATCGCACCGCCGCGCAAGCGTTCCACATCTTCGGGCGCAATGGACCCGTCGTTTACGCCCACTCCGGCATCGACATCGCACTGTGGGACATTGCAGGCAAACGCGCCGGCCTGCCCCTGTCGCAGATGCTGGGTGGGGCTGAACGCCGCGACGTGCGCGCCTATTCGAGCCTGATGCGCTACGGCACGCCCGAGACTGTGGCGCGCATCTGCGCCGAGCGCGTCAAGGCTGGCTTTCGTCACATCAAGCTGCACGAGCACACCGTCGAGGCGGTGATGGCCGCGCGCGAAGGGGCTGGCCCCGACATCGCCATCATGAACGACGTCAACTGCCCCTGGACCGTCGCCCAGGCCCTCGAGATGGAGAAAGCCTACCGGCCAGCCAACCTCTATTGGCTGGAGGAGCCGGTGTTTCCGCCCGAAGATCACAAGGGGCTCGCCCGCGTGCGCCGCGAGGGCCAGACCCGCATCGCGGCTGGCGAGAACGGCGCGGGCCTGCACGATTTCGTCGATAAATTCGAGAAGGGCGCGATCGATATCGCCCAGCCCAGCGTCACCAAGATCGGCGGCATCACCGAGATGCGCAAGATCATCGCGGCGGCCGAAGCTCACTCCGTCGAGATCATCCCGCATTGCGCCTATTTCGGGCCGGGCAACCTCGCCTCGATCCACATCGTGGCGTCGCTGCCGACCGATACGCTGCTGGAAAACATCTACGCCAACCTGGAAGCCAGCCCCTACGGCGACGCCATGGTCGCCAAGGACGGCCGCGTCCGCGTGCCCACCGGCCCAGGCCTCGGCGTCGACCCCGACATGGCCATCGTGGCGAAGTACCGGCAGGGTCCGGTGGTGACGGTGCGGTGA
>JANOKV010000187.1:0-5541 GCA_031419415.1 Hyphomicrobiales bacterium
GCGCGCAGCATCAACTGATGCGACACGATCTCGGCCTCTTTCGGCGTCTCTTTCAGGACGGGGAGAAAGTAGCGAGAAAGGCGCATGAGCGGCATCCTGAAGGGTTGAGGGCTGTAAAAAACCCACGGGTCGCGAGGCACCTCGGGCTAATAGCCATTAACGCCAATACTGGCAACCACGGCCACCCCGACATCTCGACAACCCGCGCGACCCAAACCGCACGCAACCGTACCCAAACCTCTCCCCACCAACAATAAGCTGACAAGCGCAGGTTCGTGCTCTAGCGTAAGCAACGTTGAAAAGGGGCCGGGGCGGTCTTGCCGTCACATGGAACCGAGAGTCTCGGGAGGACGTCTGTTTCGACCGGTCGAAAAAGACCCACGGCGAAACAACGGTGATCATCTCTAAAGCGCTCGATGAAGCGATTGCGGGATGGCCGTGAGGTGCAGCACGGCTGACGGGGCGCCCCCAGGGGTCGCCCCGATTTCTTTTCCGGGATGTGGCGTCAGGTCCCCATGCCACGCGCGAGCATGGCGTCGATATCGATCCAGCGCCATTGGAATGCCGCCCACACGCAGGCAAACACCAGCGCCGCCGCCAGGGTCGTCGCCAGGATGATGCGCACGGGTTGGAACAGGGCTGGCGCACTCTCGGGCGTGCCGGGCACCACTTCGCCAGCATCGGCTTGGCTGCGGGCGAAAAACGGCAACACGGCAAACAGCACCGTCCACCAGATGATGAAATAGACAGCGATCGACAGCGTAACGCCCATGTGGCGGCTCCTTGATCTCAGACCTGCTCGAGCTCGATAAGCGTGCCCAGAAAATCTTTCGGATGCAGAAACAGAACCGGCTTGCCATGGGCGCCGATCTTGGGAACGCCGTCACCCAGAACGCGCGCGCCCTGTGCTTGCAGGCGATCGCGCGCGACCAGAATATCATCCACCTCGTAGCAGATGTGATGGATGCCGCCGTCCGGGTTCTTCTCCAAGAATTTCGCGATCGGCGAGCCGGCGCCCAGCGGCTCCAGCAGTTCGATTTTCGTGTTGGGCAGTGTCACGAAGACGACCGTCACGCCGTGCTCGGGCAGAGGCTGGGGCGACGAAACGGTCGCACCGAGTGTACTCTGATAAACGAGGGCGGACGATTCGAGGCTTTTGACCGCAATAGCGACGTGATTGAGGCGTCCGATCATACCGGGGCTCCGAAACGAGGGTCTCGCGAGGTCGTCTGCCACGTTCGATGGCGCCTCGCCAGCCTGCCGGAAGTCGCGGGGCCCACCGACCCGCATGATGAGCTGTCAGCCGAGCCGTCCCCGAGCGGGCCATCCGTTCACCAAACACGAGGTCGACCGAATATGTTGGACGCGGTTTCCAAGCTCCTGTGGTTCATTGCGCAGCCTTCGAACCTCGTCGTCACGGCGCTGTTGCTGGGCCTCCTGCTCGCGGCCAGGACACGATTTACGCGCGCCGGACGACGGCTCACCTGGGTCGGCGTTTTCGGCTTGCTGCTGGGGGGCTTCTCGCCACTCGCCAATCTGGTGACGCTCCCGCTGGAGGAGCGTTTCCCGGTTCCCTCGATCGCGGCGGGCAACCGGGCTTATGCCGGCATCATCGTGTTGGGTGGGGCCGAAGTGGGTGACATCAGCATCGCACGGGGGCAGCTTTCTCTCAACGAAGCGGCCGAACGCATCTCGGAAGGCGCTCGCCTCGCATATCTGATGCCGGCCGCGCGCCTCGTTTTCACCGGCGGCGCGGGTGGCTTCATTGTCGATGGCGTGCCGGGCGCGCCTGCGGTGGTCGCGTTTTGGCGCTCTGTCGGGATTTCTGCCAACCGCATCGTGCTGGAGGACAAGTCTCGCTCGACGTGGGAGAATGCGGCTTTGACACATCAACTCCTCAAGCCGGCAGCCAAGCAGCGGTTCCTGTTGGTCACGACGGCCCATCACATGCCGCGTGCAATGGGGGCCTTCCGGCGGGCCGGCTTCGACGTGGTGGCCTACCCGGTCGACTTCCGCACCGCCGGTCGCAGCGACGCGGTGAAGTTCTTCGGTGCGTTCCCGAAAGGCCTGCGCCGCCTCGACGACACGACGAAAGAATGGGTTGGCCTCGTCGCCTATCGCCTGTTCGACCGCAGCACCGCGCTGTTTCCTGCGCCGTGATGGTGGAATGCGCAAAGGAGACACCGATCTTGGCGACCGGCGTCTCCCGCAGCGGCTTACTCGGGTCGTACGCAATACCTGGCTCACCCGACACCGCCGCAGTGACCCTACCAGGACTTCCATAATTTTTCGGCGATGAGTTGCATCGACCTGATCGGCTTACGGATAAAGCCGTGTCCGGTTCCATGGCTGCCCCGCCGCATCCCGCCGGAAGACCAGCCGATCGTGCAGGCGGAATGGACGGTCGTGCCAGAATTCCAGCTCGACGGGCGTGACGCGAAACCCCGACCAGTGGGGGGGGCGGGGAATGTCGCCCACTAGGTGGCGCGCCGTCACTTGGGCTACGGCCTTCTCCAGCGCGAAGCGGCTTTCGAGCGGTCGCGATTGGGCCGACGCCCAAGCCCCCAGCCTCGATCCCCGCGCGCGGGTGGCGAAATAGGCGTCGGCCTCGGCGTCGGACACGGTCGTCACGGGGCCGCGCACCCGCACCTGCCGCCGCAAACTCTTCCAATGAAACAGCAACGCCGCCTTGCCCGCGTCCAGCAGTTCGCGGCCCTTGGCACTCTCGAAATTACTGTAGAACACGAAGCCGCGATCCGCGCCCCGATCTGCGGCGTCCAGTCCCTTCAGCAGGACCATGCGCACGTTCGGCAACCCCTGGGCGTCGACCGTCGCCAGCGCCATCGCGTTGGGATCGTTGGGCTCGGTTGCTTCGGCCTCGCGCAACCAGGACGCGAACACGGCGAACGGCTCCTCAGCCGCCGTGAAGTCAGCGGGCGCAGCGTCGGCCGTCGCATCTTCCAGATCCGCCATTGCGCATGTCCTCGAATTTTCGGTCCGGCTGCCCTGAACGGCACGATCGGCAAGATTGATTTAACGAGTTTCAGGCATGCTTTCAACGTCGCCACCCCGTTTCCGAGTTCGCCGCGTGCTCCCGTTTCGCGGCTTTTGGTCGAGTCAACCAAATGCGTTCCAATGCTTGCGTCGCCCCGCTGGTCTGCGGCCTGTCGACGGCGTTCTGCCTCGTAGCCTCCGTGTTTCTCGCCCCGAACCTCGTCGCTGCGGATCAACCGGCCCTCCCCTCACCCGCGACCGCAGCCGAAACGGCGCCCCCGCGACCTGCCGCCGCCAGCCCTGGAGCCTGGCTCGCAGACGCCGACCGCATCGCCGCTCTCGAGGCCGTGCAACTCGCCCTCTCAGAAGTGGGCGACGGCTCGACGTACATCTGGCACGCCCGAACCGGCCGCATCTCTGGCGCGGTCCAGCCCACGCGCTCGTTCGGAGATCGCGTCGGCAACATTTGCCGCCATCTGATCGTCGAGCTCTCATCGGCTGGCCATAGCCGCAAGACGGAAGGCATTGCCTGTCGCCTGCCCTCCGGCGTCTGGCAGCTCGAAGGCTGAGACGATCGGTGACAGCGGGAACGGGTCGCCGCAGGGGTCCGACGCGCGTAGGCTGCGCCGACCGACGACCTGCGAGAGGATGAAACGTGATCGCTGGCCTCTGGATCGTTTTCACGGTGCTCGCGGCGGGTGGACAGACGCTGCGCAACGCCATGCAGAAAGAGCTGACGGCCACCATCGGCACGATCGGCGCCACCCACGTGCGATTTCTGTTCGGTCTGCCGTTCGCCGGGTTGTTTCTGGCCATCGTGCTGTTCGCCACGGGCGAGCCCTTCCCCAACCTCAACGGCCGTATGCTCGCGTGGTCGGCGTTCGGGGGAGCGTCACAGATTGCTGCGACGGCGCTGCTGTTGGCCGCCATGCGCGATAAGTCGTTCGTGCTGATTACGGCGCTGAACAAGCTCGAACCGGTGCACGTGGCGCTCTTCGGTCTCGTCCTGCTCGGCGACAAGCTGACCGTCCCGCTGCTCTTGGCCATCGCCATCGCCACGGGCGGCGTGGTCGTCATGTCCTGGCCGAAGAAGGGCGCCACCGAGAGCTTGGGCCTCAAACCGATCCTGCTGGGCCTTGTCGCGGGTGCCGCCTTCGGCATCGCCGCCGTCGGCTATCGCGGCGGCATTCTCGCCCTGGAAACACCCAACTTCGTCGTCGCCGCCACGACGACGGTTTTCGTCGGTCTGGTCATGCAGGTGATCTGCCTGACGGCCTACCTCGTGATCTTCGATCGAGGGGGCCTCGCCGCGATTGCCCGCGCCTGGCGTCCCTCACTGTTCGCCGGGTTCATGGGGGCCTTCGCATCCGAAATGTGGTTCCTGGCCTTCGCCCTCGAAAGCGCTGCAAAAGTGCGCACGCTCGCCCTCGTCGAAATCTTTTTCGCTGGCCTCGTCTCCCGCACCCTCTTCAAACAAGGCCTCGCCTCCCGCGAAGGCGCTGGCATCGTGATGATCGTAGCCGGCGTGGTGCTGTTGTTGAACTCGTAATGGGGCGATTAGCCAGTGGCGGCGTTGCCTTTGCGTGGCTTGCCTGTCGACCACCCTTGACGGACCAATCACATGGTGATCGCGGGCATCGGCGCAATCTGCTTATATCACACAATGGCAGCGCCAACGCGCACATCGACGACGACCAAAGGCGGACCTACGACATTGCGTATCGAACACATTCAAGCCGACAGCCTAGGATCCCCATTGTGACCCTTGCCGCATTTGGATGGACTGAGCAGCAGCAAATCGAAGCTGCGGCGTATGCCAGCCGAGGTCTTTTGCCGGGCAGGATTGTCGGGGAACATCGCACGCACTATCAGGTCGCGACCGGCGAAAGCGAGATCACCGCCGAAGCGAGTGGCGCGTTGCGCAATCAGACGAAGCAGCGCTCCGACCTTCCCGGCGTCGGCGACTTCGTCGCCTTTCGATCATCCTCAGGCGACGGGCCTGCCACCATCGAGGGCGTGTTGACGCGCAAGAGCGCGCTCATCCGCAAGGCGTCCGGAGAGCAGCGCCCGCAGTTGTTGGCGTCGAACGTCGACGTCGTCTTCATCGTGATGGGGCTCGATGGCGACTTCAATCTGGCGCGCCTGAAGCGCTTCTGTGAACTGGTGCATGGGAGCGGCGCCCGTCCTGTCATCGTCCTCAACAAGGCCGACCTGCCCCGCGATCAACGAGAGGCGACCCGACAAATTGCCGAGGTTGCCCTTGGCGTTCCAATTCACCTGATCAGTGCGCGCGAAGGCATCGGCCTCCAAGACCTCGAGCCCTATTTCCATCCTGATCACACCATCGTTCTCGTGGGCTCCTCGGGCGTTGGTAAATCGACCCTGATCAACCGATGGCTCGGGCGCGCCGCGCAAGCGACCCAAGCCGTCCGGGACCACGACGACCGCGGTCGTCATACGACGACCCATCGCCAACTGTTCGTGCGCACCAGCGGCGGCTCGATCATCGATACGCCCGGCGTTCGGGGACTGGAGATCTGGGAGACC
>JANOKV010000188.1:0-2536 GCA_031419415.1 Hyphomicrobiales bacterium
GCGTATCCATCCGCACGGGCGCGTGATCGATGGCGACGGCGATGCCTTTCCCGCAAAGCCCGTCGCGCAGCCGCCCAGAACTGAACAGGAGGGGACGATGCTCACAGCCAAACAGAAAGAGCTGTTGGTTTTCATCAACAATCGGGTGCAGGAAACGGGCGTCCCGCCCTCCTTCGACGAAATGAAGGAGGCGTTGGATTTGCGCTCGAAATCGGGGATTCATCGGCTGATTACGGCCCTCGAGGAGCGCGGTTTCATCCGGCGGCTTCCCCATCGGGCCCGGGCGCTCGAGATTCTGAAATTGCCGGACGCCATGCAGGACGCATCGAAGAAGTCGGGCTTCCATCCCAGCGTCATCGAGGGATCGTTCGCGCGGGCTGCCCAACAGCTCGCCCCCCCTCCGCCCACATATGATACGGGGAGCGGCATTTCCGTCCCCTTGATGGGGCGGATCGCTGCCGGCGTGCCCATCAGCGCCATTCAAAATCACACGCAGGATGTGATCTGCCCCCCCGATCTCATCGGGTCGGGAGAGCACTTCGCCTTGGAAGTAAAAGGCGATTCGATGATCGACGCCGGCATCCATGAAGGCGATATCGTCATCATCAAGCGCAGCCTGTCCGCCGAGAACGGCGACATCGTCGTAGCCCTCGTCGAAAAGGAAGAAGCGACGCTCAAGCGTCTGCGCAAGAAGGGCGCGTCGATCGCTCTGGAGGCCGCCAATCCGAAGTACGAGACACGGATTTTCGGGCCCGATCAGGTGGATATCCAAGGTCGCCTCGTCGGTCTCATTCGTCGTTATTGATGGTCGTCGAGCTGTCGGTTCGGCGTCTCCCCGTCGCTGGCGCGCGGGTGGGTCGGAGGGCGAAGCTCTCCGCCCCTGCTTGGCCCGCGACGAGAGGAGGCCTCCGGATCGGACGTCCAGGGGCGATGTCCGCGCGCCTGCGCCACCGAGTGAACATCGATGCGGCCGTCAGGGCGCAACCGGATGGCGTATGCGCCCGCTTTCGACAAAGCAGGCTCCTGCAGGATCAGCTGTGCGGACGCCGTGCGCCGCGCCGCTGGCGCGCGATGCGGCGGGATGCGGTTCGGGTGATCCGTCGCGCGTGGCCTGCTGGTGCGCCGCGTCGGAGCCTGCCAGCGTCGGCGCATCGCCAACCCCCAACAACCCCACACAATCGACGGCCCGTCGGCCGGCCACGATCAAGACCGTGCTGCGGCAATCGTCGACAAGGCCGGCAGCGTGGCGATTGACGGCGATCCGCTGCCCGCGAACTTCGCCCACGCATCCCGTCCAGTCGCATCGAAACGTGACGCCCTCGAACGCCTTTTGCGCCGAACGCGCATCGCCATCGTGCTCGAGCCAGCGACCGAGCTCGAACTGACCTGCCTTGTCGCCGACCGCCGCCAAGCGACCGTCCAGCGCTCTGACGGCGACGAGCCGCCCACCGCGCCCCACGAGAAGATCTGGTGGGTCCAGTCTCGTCGCCCATCCCAAACCAACCAGCACGGGGACGAGGCCGAGCACCCGCCAGCGCCGCCGCCAGAGCGCCAACCAGAAGCCACCCGCCACCATCAACGCGAACGCCGCCCCCGAAAACGCCGGCAGTCGAACGACTGACCCTGGCAACGCCGCGACCAGGTAGGCGCACCAGACCATCGCCTCGATGCCGAGCCCCATGACCATCAGCGGCCATGCCTCGAGACCCATCGGCATCGCGACGAGCGTCGCCAGCGCCGCCGGCATGACGAGAATGTTGCAGATCGGAATAGCGATCAGGTTGGCCAGGATCGCGTATTGCTGGCTGACGTGGAAATGGAAGGCCGCAAACGGGGCCACCGCCACGCTGGCGATCAGCGTCGACAGGACGATCCCGCCGAATAGGGCGAGCATCTGCCATATGGGTCGCGCGCGCGGCCCACCATGATCGCTGTCGCGATCGCGGATCGCCTCGTAGGCGGAGACCAGCGCGATGACGGCGGTAAACGACATCTGAAACCCGACATCGATCAGGCTTTCGGGCCACACCACGAGAATGGCGAGCGCCGCCAACGCCACATTGCGCAACGCCACCGCTGGTCGATCGAGCAGGACGGCCAGGTACATGATCGAAATCATGATCCAGGACCGGAGCGTCGGCGTGGTCGCGCCGGAAATCAGGAGGTAGCCCAACGCGCCGGCCGCCGCCGTCGTCGCCGCCCATTTCTTGATCGGAAAGCGCAGCGCCAGCATGGGAAACAGCGCCAAGCCAAAGCGCACCGTCACGAACACCGAACCCGCGATGATCACCATGTGCAGGCCCGAGATCGACATGATGTGGAACAGGCCCGAATCCCGGAATGCGGTGTTCGTCTTGTCCGTGATGGCGCCCCGCTCGCCGGTGATCAACGCATTGGCGATCGCGCCCGTCTCACCGGGCAGCGCCGCCACGATCCGCGCGCCGATTGCCTGCCGCACCCGCTCCAAGCGACTGCGCCAGACGAGGTCGAGATCAGGCGACCGCTCGATGATCGCCCTGCTCACGGGTTGGCGGGT
>JANOKV010000189.1:0-1542 GCA_031419415.1 Hyphomicrobiales bacterium
CGGGCGCCATGCGCCGCGCGCAGAGCCAGAAGGCCCCGTGCGATCTTCGGGCGCTGGAGGGGCTGCATGGCGTTCGTCAGCACGAGCACCTCGAACCCACGCGCCAGCGCATCGCCGAGCATGACCAGAATGTCCGGGTTCATGAACGGCTCACCGCCGGTGAAACCGATTTCGCGCGTCCCCAGATCATCGCGCACGATCTCATCCAGAAATGCGCGCACGTCGGTCGCCGTCAAATACTCGAGACGGTCATTTGTCGGGCTCGATTCGATGTAACAATTGAGGCAGGCGATGTTGCAGAGCGTTCCCGTGTTGAACCAGACTGTTTCCAAGCGCACGAGGCCGACTTTGGCGCGAACGCCCCCCGTGATCGTGCGATCTGGATCGGTGAATTTTATCGCGTGCAGAGGCTTTGCCGATCTTGCGGTAATGCTGGTTGCCACGCAGGCTCCTGTTGTCGCAATGACGATGTCCGCGCCCTTGCTAGCACGGCGTGCGCCATCCGCATAAGTCACGTCTCCATGACCGGAACGTGATCCGCCGGGACATCTCGATGCCATCGGGGTGCAGGTCAGTCCGTGAGGCCGCTCTGGGTGTCACCCCACGGCGGTCAAGGCCTGCTCGAGGTCGGCGATGATGTCGTCCTTGTCCTCGATGCCGATGGACAGACGCACCACATCGGCGCCCGCGCCCGCGCCCGCGCGTTGTTCGTCGGTGAGCTGGCGGTGGGTCGTCGACGCCGGATGGATGATCAGGCTGCGCGTATCGCCGATATTTGCCAAGTGAGAGAAGAGCTTGACGCTGGAGACGACCTTGACGCCTGCTTCATACCCGCCTTTGACACCAAACGTAAATACGGCGCCGGCCCCTGCAGGGCAGATGCGCTGGGCGATCGCGTTGAATTTGTTGCCCTTCAATCCGGCATAATTGACCCAGGCGACTTTCGGGTGCTTCTCGAGGTAAGTGGCCACGGCCAAGGCGTTCTCGCAGTGACGCGCCATGCGCAGCGGCAGTGTCTCCATGCCGGTGAGGATCAAAAACGCATTGAACGGCGATATCGCGGGGCCGAGGTCGCGCAGACCCATCACGCGGCAGGCAATGGCGAAAGCGAAATTGCCGAAGGTTTCGGCCAGGCGCATGCCGTTGTAGCTGGGATTGGGGTCGACCAGCGTCGGATACTTCTTCGTGGCCTTCATCCAGTCGAAGGTGCCGCAATCGACGATCACACCACCGATCGAATTGCCATGGCCGCCCATGAATTTGGTCAGCGAGTGCACGATGATGTCGGCGCCGTGCTCCTTGGGGCGGCACAGGTAGGGGGTCGCCAGTGTATTGTCGACGATCAGGGGAACACCGGCCCGCTTGGCGATGGCCGCGATGGCCGCGATGTCCACGACGACCCCGCCGGGATTGGCGATCGACTCGATCATGATCCCCTTGGTCTTGGAGGTCACAGCTTTTTCGAACGACGCCGGGTCGGTGGAATCGGCCCACACGACGTTCCAGCCGAACTTCTTGAAGGCATGGTTGAACTGGTTGATC
>JANOKV010000190.1:0-2983 GCA_031419415.1 Hyphomicrobiales bacterium
CGCGCATGGCCACAAGTCGCCGCCGGGCTTGGTCTCGACGCTGATCGTGATCGTGGTCCTCGCGCTGGCCATCGCCTCATTCTTGGCGGTGGCGCTCAGCGGCTGAGGCGCCCCGTCAGGCGAGCCCCAGCGCCAATTGGACAGGGCGGAAGGAGCGGCGATGGTGTTCGGTCGCGCCGTGAGTGGTGAGCGCCCATTGGTGCTCGGGCGTGCCATATCCTTTGTGACGCTCGAAACCGTAATGAGGCAACTCGCGGCCGAGCTTCACCATCAGCCTGTCACGCGTTACTTTGGCGACGATAGAGGCGGCCGCGATCGACAGGCAAAGTGCGTCGCCACGCACCAGCGTGCGTGTCTCGCAAGCCAATCTCGGCGCCTTGTTGCCATCGATCAGCGCCAGACGGGGTCGCACCGAGAGCGCTTTCACCGCCTCGCTCATGGCCCACAGCGTGGCGTTCAGAATGTTGTCGCGGTCGATACGGTCGACGTCGGCAATACCGATGCCCACCAAGGCCGTCGCCATGATTCGCGGAAAGATGGCTTCGCGCTCGTCGGGCATCAAAACCTTGGAATCGCCGATCCCGTGCGGGATGCGTTCGGGGTCGAGAATGACCGCAGCCGCCACAACTGGACCCGCCCAGGGGCCGCGCCACGCCTCGTCGACGCCCGCAATGGGGCCGCCTTTCACCATCAGCTCGTTCGCTTCGAGCTCGAATGTCGCCTGAATGGCCACTGGTCACCGTCCCCCAAGGGGGATGGTTTGCGGATTCGGTGCGGTGAGTCAAAGGAAGATGGCGATTTATTGTTTCAGGCGATCCGCTCCAGGTGCCGGGCCGACTCCTCGATGGCATCTTCAAGGTGCGTCACGAGGTCGGACACGACCGACAGATTCGAATCCTCGCGCTCCAGGTAGAGAGCCAAGTCTCCCAGTCGCAGGATCCCGTAGTTGAAAGCAAATCCACGCAGATCGTGGCCAATACGCCGTGTTTCGTCCAATTTCCCGGCTGATATGGCGCCTTTGAGTTTTTGCAATGTTTCGTGAGCGTGGCCTGGCACTGCCGACAGCAACTGCCGAAACTGCTCATCGCCGATCAGGCGTCGCAGTTGGCTCAACCGCGCCTCGTTGAGAACAGGGCGCTCTTCGTTCTCCTCCAAACTCACCAGTGGCTCTGCCGTCAGCTCTGCAATCGTAGCTAATAATTGGGCCGCATCGAGAGGTTTGCTGAGCACCTCGTTCATACCGCTCGCAAAACACGCCATCCGATGTTGACCCAACACGTTGGCGGTCACGGCAATAATCGGAATTTGGCGAACCACCCCCGACAAATTTCGGATTTCGGTCGCGGCCGTCGGCCCATCCATGATGGGCATTTGCATATCCATCAGCACCACGTCGTAGGCGCCACGCTGCACAGCCTCGATGGCCTCGCAACCGTTACCGACCTTGTCGACGAAGTGGCCCGCGCGTTCCAAAATCATCGACACGACCTTCTGGTTCACCGGATTATCCTCGGCGACGAGAACACGCAGACGCCGCGAGGGAACGAGGCGAAGCTTGCTGGTCAACCCATCCGACACTTGGGCGGGCGCCCGTCCCCGTGTGCAGCGAATGGTAAACGAGAACGTGCTGCCAACGCCTGGAATGCTCGTGCAGGTTATGCCGCCACCCATGAGTTCGACGAGATTCTTGCAGATCGCCAAGCCCAATCCGGTGCCGCCGACGTGCCGGGTCATCGAACCGTCCCCCTGAGAAAAACGAGTGAACAGGATCGGTCGAATTTGCTCTGCAACGCCAACGCCCGTGTCGCGCACTTCGAACCGCAGATCGACGCTATCTCCTCCCAGATCCAGGTGGTGGCACTGCACGTGAACGTGTCCGCGCTCGGTGAACTTGATGGCATTGCCGATCAAATTGAACAGCACCTGACGCAATCGAGTCGGATCTCCGAAAATCCATGGCGGCGTACCCGGCGCGATCGTGCATTCGATCGTGAGGCCCTTCTCCACGGCCTTGGCACTCAGAAGCGAAATCGAGCTGTCGAGAACGTTGGGCAGACTGAAATTGACGATCTCCAGGGAAACGACGCCAGCTTCGATCTTTGAATAGTCCAGAATGTCGTTGACCACCGTCAGCAGCACATCGCCGCTGTCACGCGCCGTCTCGACGAGCGCGCGCTGCTCTTCGTTGAGCGTCGTACCCAAGAGCAGACCCATCATGCCGAGCATGCCATTCATGGGGGTGCGGATTTCGTGGCTCATCGTGGCGAGGAATTCGGATTTAGCGTGGTTTGCAGCCTCGATCCGAACGCGGTCCTGCTCGCGCTCGCTGACATCTTCGTGGGTTGCGACCCACCCACCACTCGGCATCGGATGATGCTTGATACTGATGAGACGGCCATCCGCCAATTCGTCGATTCGGGTCGAATCCTCCTGAAGCATGCGCGCTAGGAAGGCTTCCATGCCGGTGTCGGCGGGCAGTTCGATGCCACCGACCCTGGCAATACCGCACTTGAACCGATGATCAAGGATTTGATCCCGTCGCGTCCCGTACGCGCGCAAATGAAACGGAATGTTATAAATCTCTGCATATCTATTGTTGCACAGCACCAATCTCTGCTGTGCATCGAACATCGCCAACCCGTGCGACATGTTTTGCAACGCAACGTCGAGATGCAAATTCTGCCGGCGTAGCTCTTCCTCAGCACGCTCGCGGTGCCTCACCTCCTGGGACAACGCCTCAGCGACCAAAAGTGCTTTTTCGGCAGCCGCCTCGGCGGCGGCAGAGCGCTCGGCAACCCGCTTCTCGAGGGTCTCATTGAAGGCCTCCAACTTTTTGTACTGACATTTGATCGTTCGATCTGCCCGCACGACAAGAAGGAGCATGAATAAATAGGTCGCGCTGAAGGCGGCGACGACGAGACCCGCGACGAAATAGGATTGCTTACGCGCAATCGCAAATTCTCCGGTGATGTCGGAGTAAACC